>DATLNN010000051.1:0-13077 GCA_035536695.1 Pyrinomonadaceae bacterium
TCCCGGTTCTGACATGAAGCGGAACCCGGTGGCTATCGATCCGGGACTGATTGGTCATACAAGAACATTAACGGGTTTGCCAGAGTTTGAGTTGCGCTGTTATTCTTAACTCCAAATTTGCATGGTCCAGTTGATTCGTTGATGCGCGATAGAGTAGTGATCGTTACCGGGGCAAGCAGCGGCATCGGTCGGGCGGCCGCCCTGTTATTCGCATCGAAAGGAGCGACCGTTGTCGCCGTTGGACGAAGCGAAAAGGAGCTGTCGGCGCTCAAGGCAAAGAAGGGGGTATTGAAACCCTACTTGGCTGATCTGACCGAGCAATCGCAGCTCGACCGGATAGCGTCTGAGACCATTCACAACCATGGCCGCATCGACGTCCTGGTCAATTCGGCGGGAATAATAAAAAACGGAACCATCGAGGACACACCACTTGACGATTGGGATAAAATGATGAATATCAATCTAAGGTCGGTGTTTGCGCTGTCGCAAAAATGTGTTCCATATTTGACGCTGACAAAAGGAAACATTGTAAATGTTTCGAGCGTCGCGGGTACCCGGTCCTTTCCAAACGTGTTGGCATATTGCGTTTCGAAAGCGGCCATCGACCAGCTTACGCGCTGCAGTGCCCTGGAGCTGGGCCCCAAGGGTGTACGTGTAAATGCCGTTAATCCGGGCGTGGTTGTTACGAATATTCACAAACGCGGCGGAATGGAATCCGCCGCGTACAAGAATTTTCTCGAACATTCCAAAAGCACCCATCCGATCGGCCGCGTGGGCACCGCCGCCGAGGTCGCGGACCTTATATATTTTCTTGCCTCAGATAAGGCATCCTGGATAACGGGGGCAACCTACGAGATCGACGGAGGGCGAGGCCAGACCTGCGCGCGATAGTCTCAATCAGATGAAGGTCCAACTGCTACCTAGCACGATCGACGAGAACTTCAGGGCATCCCAGCGCCAGCATCTTCTCTCAATGATCATTGATGATTCGGTGGCCATCGACGCAGGTTGTTTGGCCCTGTCGTGCACGGATCTGCACAGGCAGCAGGTGCGTAACATCGTGCTAACGCATACACATCTCGATCATATTGCGGGCCTGCCGCTGTTTCTCGATGATCTTTTTGCCACTCTTAAGGAACCCGTGTGCATTCACGCCACGGCAGAACAGATCAAAATTATAGAACGCGACCTATTCAACTGGGCGATTTATCCTCGTTTTTCAGAGTTGTCGAATGACAACGGTCCCGTTATCAGGTATCAGGAATTTGAGAGGGGCGCAACCTTCAGCGTGCGACATCTTACCGTCAAGAGCGTTCCGGTGAATCACAAGGTGTCGGCAAATGGCTTTATCGTCTCGGATGGAAAGATCTCGATCGCTATTACCGGGGATACCAGGGAATCGGATGAGATCTGGAAGGCCTGTAACGAAGCGCCAAACATGAAAGCCGCCTTTGTTGAATGCGCTTTTCCCAACGAATTGGGCGAACTTGCTTCGGTTTCCGACCACTTGACGCCGGAGCGGGTGAAAATCGAACTTGAAAAGATCAATGACCGCGACTTTCCGGCCTTTGTCATCAATATCAAGCCGATGTACCGCGAACGGGTAATCAACCAGCTCAAAGAGGCGGAAATTAGCAATCTGGAGATCCTTGAGATCGGAAAGGTCTACGAATTCTGACGCGTTGCTGCGTCGCCATACGTTTAGTCTTTATCATCGCGAAGATAATTGATCGCCTCAAAAGCGGTCTCGCGATATTCGCCGTGAAAGCCTTCCAATACTACGCGATGATTGCTCATCACCCGCTCGATGCGAAAGGTCCGGTCCTCGCGACATAGGCCCGGCATGATCTCGGCCCGGAAAGTAACGTTCATGTTTGGCCGCGCCCAAACGTCACGGTCGTCCTGTTCTTCACTCATCGCTCGTCTCCATCAAACTCCCGCGTTTTTTTATGCTTTACCTTCCGAAGCGAAGGGATCCGTTTGGTCTGTGGCGTTTCGGAACCGAATTTTCGACTTGGCGGAGCGGTGGGTTTACGAATAGAATCAAAAACCGGCCGCTCTTCCGGCCTCTTTTTTTGTTTCCGGCCCATGCTGCGCGATTGTAGCAGAACGACACTCCGTTACCCAAGAAATCTTGACATTGACGCGGAAAAAACCCAGTATAAACCGTCGCTGCCGCAAGAGCGTAAAACGTAACATTACATCAGGAATGAGCTATCGAGGCGCAAAAGATCGAGCTTTCGCCCGCAATCCCGCGGCCCGAGCGGCGCACGGCCGGATCGTGCTGCCGGGGTCAAGCTACTACGTCATGGCGGCGGCAATATCGGCGGCCTTTTTCTTCCTGATGTGGGACATTCTCAATGACGGGCGCAATGAAACGCCATGGGTCCCGGCCGGCATCGGCGCGAGTGTATTGCTGTGTTGTGCTGTTATTATTCGCGAGGTCAACCTGCGACGCAGCCGTACATGGGTGCTGCGGCAGCAGCGGGTCAGCAGACTGGGCGCTGATGCCGGCGGGCGTCCAGGCGACGAACGCGACGCGAACAAGCTGACTATCGAGCGAAACGCCGCCATTCTTGCGGATATCAAACGAAAGTCGGGGGCGGCAAAGGTGCTGGACAAATTTTCGGCGGGCCATAAGGAGGTGTTTGAGCTGTGCCGCGAGTACCTGGAGCGGAACGAGGCAGAGCTGGCTTTGGTAAATGCCGGTTCGCCGCGCCTGGCTCCGCTGCTCAGAGGGCGAACAACCGCCGTCGATGATCATCGCTATCATTTACTCCGCTGGGCCGAGATCGAAGCTCGATCGCTGACCGGCGAGGCAAATAGGATCACTGATACAGCGGGCAGGATCGACGCGGGCCTTGCAGCGCTTAGTGTTATTGATTCGGCACTCGAATCGTACCCGTCCGAACCCGCTTTGCTCGAGTCGCGCGAGGTGTTGGTAGACCTGGTGGCGTCGATCAAGGTGGGGGATTGCGTCGAGCGGGCCGAACGTGCGGAATTCGACGGGAATCGGGCCGAGTCGGTCGCTCTGTACAAAGAGGCCTTATATTTTCTCGGCCGTGAGAATGCCGGCGGCATCCATCGCGACGAAGCGGCGGTCCGCATTCGCGCTGCGATAGACAGGCTGACGGGCCCGGAAAGCGGCGACTGACATTTGAAATTTCGTTGTTGATTGATACCCTAGGTTGACGATGATTTCTCAACGATGCCCGAAATGCCGAAGCAAGCGAATAAGGCGCGGCTATCGACCCACATCACTGCTTTCAAAGATCTTCTTTCGCTACCACTTGCTCTGCGACAGTTGTAACTGGGAGTTTACGGGCTTTGCGGTTCCCGGCACTGTTACAACACGATCGGGCAGCAAGAAAAAGGTGGGTGCGAAAGCCGGCCGACCCGAAAAGTATTAGATCGCCCGTTTGGGCCCCACACTAAGTCGAATCGCTCCTAAATGAGTCAACGATCTGCCTGTATCTGCCTGCTTCTCTGGGCCATGTTCACTACAAACATGTCGGCGGCCCTATCACGACGCGTCGCCTGGCTACAGGATGATCTAATTCATTTCGGCGATGTGATCGATGTCGATGTTCTGGGAGGCTTTGAGTTCGACTGGCGGGGAAAACTGAACTCTGATGGCTATCTGGATGGGATCGATGCGTACGGCGAGCCGATCTACGGCCTTTGCCAGAGCGAGAAACAGGTTGCGGAGGCCATAGTCAAGGCGCTCGCAAAGATACTTAGGACGCCACTCGTCGAGGTAAGGATCATTGACCGGTCCGACCGCGCGGCAGTGCGGCTGGATGGGGCGGTCAAAACGCCGTCGCGATTTAGGCTGCGGCGAAAGGCGCATCTTAGCGAACTTATCGTGCTGACCGGAGGCATTACGGATGCTGCGAGCGGTGGTATAATTATCCTTCGGCCGGCAAAGCTCGCCTGCGGCAGTGCGGTGGTGGCCGGAGATGAAAAATCATCGACGCCGCAAGACAACGCCACGCATACGCTAAACATCACAATCAGCGACCTCCTACACGGTAAGACGGACGCGAACCCGGAAGTTTTCAGTGGTGATCTGATCACTGTGACGCGATCATCTCCGATCTATGTGATCGGGGCCGTGAATAATCCACGGCCGCTTTATACGCCGTCCGAGATCACGTTGAGTCGAGCGATCGCAATGGCAGGGGGCGTTACGAAACAAGCGGACCCCCGGAATGTGACGATCTTTCGGAGATCGGGCGGCGAAAGCTCGATCATTCAGGCCGATCTTAAGATCGCTAATTCAAAATCGGGGGATGTAATTCTCAAACCTTTTGATATAATAGATGTGGCCGGAAAAGGTGGGTCCAAGCGACAATTTCCGCCGGAGCCGCCGCCGAACCGAGACAACGATCGACCCAGGCCCGAATTGCCCTTGCGGGTTATTGATTGATAATCTGACTTTCGTTTTCGGTTAATAAAGATCAATGGAGAATAATAAGAGAAAACTAGGCCGAAGAACGGTCGCCCTTTTGTGGATGCTCGTCGTCGCGATCTTGATCGGCGTACTGATAGCGTACGAGCAGATATCTATCCTCTATGTATTGGCCACGCTATCGATCGTTGCCCTCTTGATCATCGTGGGCTTTGCCGACCTTGAAGCTGTCAGTCGTACTGACGAGAACGTTACCTCGAGAACGTAGGTTTGATGAAGGCAGTTCGTTACATTGTCACGGCCGTACTCTTGACCACACTGGTGGCATCGACCGGGTTTGCGAGTCCGTCCGCGTTGCCAGCGGGCAAGACAGACCCTCAGCGGTTGAGCTGGCGCGCGCGTGAGATCAGGATTGCGCTTTCGACCTCTTTACGGCAGTCAAATTCCAATTTAAAGTTCGGGCGCGATGTGTGGGGCGCGGTCAGACGCAGCCTGGATGCGTGGGAGAGTGTTGCCGATATTGAGTTTCTTGTCGAGGAGTCGGATCGTCAGAGCTTGAGTCCCTCCGGGAACGCTGGTGACGGCATCAGCCTTATTACCATCGCGCCCACGCCCGAGAACGTGCTTCTGTTTTCAAATAATTTCGAGGCGGAGTCGGCCAAGACGCGGGTCTTTTATAACGGCAAGGGCTTCATCACTGAAGCGGATATAGTTTTGAATCCCTTTCAGCAGTTTTCGACCGACGGCACTTTCGGCACGTTTGACCTTCAGGCGACCTTGACGCATGAGATCGGCCATCTGCTTGGCCTGCAGCACTCTGACGTCCTCGGCGCGACGATGTCAAATAGCTTGTCCAGGAACGGCACATTCGGCATCCTCGATTTTGGTTCCCGAACACTGTCAGCAAGCGATATTGCTGCCGTTCGCGCGCTCTATGGCACCACGGAAGATGGCCCGAATTGCTGTTCGGCTGTAGCGGGCAAGTTAACCGTCGGGACCGGCCGTGGAGCTAAGGGTATTCGTGTCTGGGCAGAGGAGGTAGAAACCGGCCGAGTAGTCGCTCAGGCTGAGACAGCTTCTGATGGAAGCTTTAGGCTTGGGGGGCTCGAAGCCGCAACCTACTCCCTATTCTGGCAGCGGTCCGAGGATAACGGGGCGGTAGGTGAACTCGGCCTGGTTGTCCTGACAAAGGGCGAATCACGCTCGGTTGATGAAAAGATCGTTGCGCCCCGCTCTGATCTGAGTCTCAAATATATCGGCGTCAACAGCCAACTGACCGATTTCGCGGTTCCTGTCATGGGCGGCCGCCAATATATAATTTTTCTGGGCGGCAGCGGACTGGATCCTGAAAATGTTCGATTTGGGTTCAGTTCCCCATTTTTCGAAGTATCGCCGGGCTCGGTCATCACGAGAGATTTCGGATCCGACGTGTCGGTGGTCAGCTTCGTCCTGACCGTAGCGGACGGGGCCCCCCACGGAATGTACAGTGTCTTCGCCTATGCACGCGATGGCTCCAGAACATCGCTCATCGGCGCTTTGAGCGTGGAATAGGTGTGGGTCGCGGCAATCGTAAAAAATAGTTTGCGTTTTGTTTTGGGCCAGTGGATACTTAGCTTGTTCACCTCCCGGTGAACATTGGCCGCTTCGGCGGCCGGGGGGCGACGGTGTGGGAGACGGCGCCCCCATTATTTTTCTTCCGTGCTTGCCTTGACCTTCGGGATAATCCGCGTAAAATCATTCTGTTCATAGAAAAGGCCAGGACGCCGTTCTAAAGAGTCCACGTTGGCCATCGATCTTTGGTTCAGTTGTTGCCGTGAAGTCCGCGAGTGCCCCATGCACGGCGGCCTTTTTGATTTTGGCGTTATGAAACCTGCCAGCAACAGTTGGTTTAGGAGATGGCTATACCGCGGCATACCTGAGATCGAGGGCCCGCACGAGCCCGAGGGACGTCATCATCAACACTCCTGGTGGAAGGTCATGTGCCTGACCGGGGTCGATTATTTCTCCACACTCGGTTACCAGCCCGGTATAGCTTTTCTCGCCGCCGGAACTCTTGCGCCTTTTGCCACGCTTGTCCTCGTTCTGCTTACCCTCTTTGGCGCGCTACCCATGTACAAGCGAGTGGCCGAGGCCAGCCCGCATGGCGACGGTTCGATCTCCATGCTGGAGCGGCTGCTTTCGCGTTGGAAGGGTAAGATGTTCGTTCTCATCCTGCTGGGGTTTGTCGCCACGAGTTTTTTCATAACGATCACTCTTTCGGCCGCCGACGCAACAGCCCACATTGTCGAAAATCCTTTTGTCCGCGAACATCTCGAGTTTCTTCATCACGAGATCATTGTAACGCTGGTGCTCATTGCCCTACTCGGCGCGGTATTTTTAAAAGGGTTTAATGAAGCGATCGGTATTGCGGTCGGCATCGTTGCTCTTTTTCTGACATTGAATATCGTGGTGATCGCTGTAGGCGTGTACGATATTTTCTTTGTCCGGCCTGAGGTCTTCGTCAACTGGCAGACCCTAGTATGGGCCGACAAGAATGTTGGCGGCAGCATTATTTGGCTGATCGCGGCCTCGCTCTGGTTTTTTCCGAAGCTTGCGCTCGGACTGTCCGGATTTGAGACCGGAGTGGTGGTGATGCCGCTGGTCAGCAGCGAGACAAAGGACGGGGGAAAGATAGAGGCTCCCATACATCGAACAGGCATAGCCGACGAGGACCTTACGGATACCGAGCGCGCATACATACAAGGCCGTATCCAAAACGGGAAAAAGCTATTGACCGGCGCCGCACTTATCATGAGCGTGATGCTGCTGGGCAGCAGCATAATAACGTCGATGCTGATCCCGGCCGAAAAGTTTCAGCCCGGCGGCGAGGCCAACGGAAGGGCCATCTCATATCTGGCGCACAGCATGTTGGGTGGGATCTTCGGCACTTTGTATGATTTTTCTACCATACTGATCCTGTGGTTTGCGGGTGCGTCAGCCATGGCTGGCCTGCTCAATATAGTGCCGCGCTACTTACCGCGATACGGCATGGCGCCCGACTGGGCCCGGGCAACGCGACCGCTGGTCCTGGTCTTTGTTGGCATTTGCGCGGTCGTGACCATCGCCTTTCAGGCCGATGTCACGGCGCAGGGAGGTGCGTACGCGACCGGCGTTTTGGCGCTGATGGCTTCAGCGGCCGTGGCTGTCACGATCGCGGAGTGGCGAAAGTCGAACAAGGTCTGGGTCGGTTTTGCCTTTGTGACGCTTATATTCATTTACACCATCGTCGTTGGAATAATCGAGGAGCCGAGCGGGATCAAGATCGCTTCTTTTTTCATATTTGCGATCATCGCCACATCATTTGTTTCGCGTGCGATGCGCTCGACGGAGATCCGTATCGACAAGATCGAGCTCGACGAGGCCGCGCAGTCGTTTATTGATGAGATAAACGAGGAGGGCGAGATACGGATCGTTACCAATCGCCGGGAGACCGGCGACATTACTGAGTATCGCTTTAAAGAACACGAAAAACGCGTCGACAATCACATCCCGTCGTCAGACCCTGTCGTCTTTTACGAGATCGAGACAGGGGACGCCTCCGAATTCAAAGGCAAGCTCCTTATTCGTGGGGTCGATGTCGAGGGTTATAGGATCCTCCGCACACAGGCCCCGGCGGTTCCTAATGCGATCGCCGGTTTCCTGCTGTACCTGCGTGATAAGACGGGCAAGATCCCACACGTTTATTTCGGCTGGAGCGAGGGAAACCCCCTTTATTATCTGGCCCGCTATATCTTATTCGGCGAGGGCGATACGGCGCCGGTTACCCGCGAGATCTTGCGTCAGGCCGAACCCGACCCCGAAATGAGGCCAAATGTGCACGTGGGCGGTTAGGGTGTCTAGTAACGGGTAGTGGCTCCGTTTGAGAGTCCGATGTTCGTCGTCGAGAAACACGCTCGGCAATAAACCGGGCGGCCTTGTGACGGATAGAAGGGGACTGTCGTAACTGCGCAGCATCGGGCGCATTCGGCTCGGGCCTCGATCTTGTGTTTTTTGCCCGTCTGACGGGACAATTCGATCGCTTCCAGGCGCTTGTTCTTGGCTTTTTTGCAGGTCTTACAGCGTTTTGGCGGATTTTGGAGTTGTTTATCGCGAAAGAAGAGCTGTTCCCCGGCGGTCCATACAAAATCTTCGGAGCATTCAATGCAAGGGATCAGAAGGTCGGTCAAATCATCGGACGATTGCGTTCCAATTTGAGATGCTTCCCGGCATCCCTCAAAATCGTTGTCAATCATAGCGTAACCCCCTCGTCTCGCGTCCGGCCCGCTAAGAAGATGAAAACTAATGTAGTAGATTCTACAAGGGAGGCCGGTGTGCAGAACCTTCGCTTCATTAAGCGGGGCAATGATTCTGACCTTACAACTATCGGATTTGCGTGTCAAGACACGAACCTTTTCTATATGAATGTGCTTGTCATTGGCTCTGGCGCACGCGAGCATGCTATCTGTCACAGCTTCGCAAAAAGTAAAGAAGTAGGACGCCTCTACTGTGCGAGCGGCAATGCGGGAATTGCTGAGATCGCCCACTGTGTCCCGATCGCCCAAGAAAACGTGAGCGCTTTGCTCAGTTTTGCCCGCGAGAACGAGACGGACCTGACGTTTGTCGGCGGCGAGACGCCGCTCGCGCTTGGTATTGTCGATCATTTTGAGCGAGCCGGCCGGCGGATAATCGGTCCGACCAGACGTGCCGCCCAGCTCGAAGCCAGCAAAGCATTCGCAAAGGATTTCATGGCCCGCAATGACGTGCCGAGCGCCCGGTTTGTCGCTTGTGACGATCCTGAGTCGGCGATTAAGGAGCTTGATAGAGGGACCTTCGGAGGCCCCGGGCAGCCCGTGGTTGTAAAGGCGGACGGGCTCGCGGCCGGCAAGGGGGTAGTCGTTGCGCCCGATCGTGATGGGGCTGTTAGTGCAGTTAGAAGTATGGCTGCCCTGGTCGGCACCGCAGCTGCGGAACGCATCGTCCTCGAGGAGTGTCTCGTGGGGCGTGAGATCTCGCTGCTGATGTTCGCGGATGGAGAAGATTTCGCATTGATGCCCGCGACCCGCGACCATAAGCGCATCGGCGAGGGGGACACGGGACCAAACACGGGCGGCATGGGGGCAATAACGGATGCCTCGCTACTGAGCAACGATGAGATCCGCATGATCACCGACACCATAATTCGCCCGACACTCAGGGGCTGCGAGAGAGAGGGATTTAGGTTTCGTGGCATTCTTTTTCTGGGCTTGATGATGGCCGCGGATGGGCCAAAACTGCTTGAATACAACGTGCGCTTCGGCGACCCCGAAACGCAGGCAATACTCGTCCGCCTCGAAACCGATCTGGTCGATATCTGCGAAGCGATGTTCGATGGATCACTTGCGTCATGCCCGATCGAATGGCGCGAGTGCAGCTCCGCGTGCGTTGTACTCGCATCGAGGGGCTATCCGGTCAAACCTCAATCAGGGGATGTCATAGACGGGCTGGAACTCGTGCGAAACGTTGAGATCTTTCACGCCGGAACGGCGCATGCAGGACCGGCAGACCGGCGGGCTCCGAAGTACGTAACATCTGGCGGGCGCGTGCTCAGTATCACCGCGACCGGAGATAGCCTTGATGAGGCCCTAGCCGCTGCGTACGCGGGTGTTGCGGCGATCAGTTTTGAAGGCATGCAGTATCGGCGTGATATCGGCCGGTAGATTCGAAAGACAATTCTAGGAGCGCAAGCCCGCACGTTAGTAAGGGCGGAACATTCGACAAGATCTTGGCGGAGTTTTCTTGATTAGGTAATTACTTCCCATCGTCTTGAGTGTACCGCCCTTACTTACGGGCAGGCTTGTGCATTAGTCGCGCGGTCCGATGGCAGCGGCTTTGCGACGAAACTCATTGGCCTCCTGACCCATCCCATTGTTACGGAAAAAGACTTCAAGGCTGTCATATCTTTGAGCTTGGTCGGCATCGGAAAGCCAGCAGATCTTGGCCGTGCACTCCGGACAAGCATCGATGGGGCGGCGGTCGGTCTCGCCGAGATGGTTCGTGCCGCTCATCAAACATTCATATTTAGTGCAGTGCCGCATCGAGAACATGTGCCCGGTCTCATGGGCGGCGATCTTAAGAGTGCGGACCAGGAATCCGCGCTCGTCTGTATTATCGTCCAGCCGTGCCAGCGACCATACGCCGACGCGGTCCTCAAGGCTCGCCTGGCCGAAAACATAGCTCTTCGGACCGTCGGGGAAAAGATCGTCGCTGGTGAACGCGATCAAGGCCGCGGCGTCCGAGGGCAGCGCCGGTTTTAGGATGTCATCCAGGACATGGCCGGTTCTGACCTGCCTCGTCCTGGTCAGTTTGTTGAGGCGTACATTGCCGCCCGCTGGGTTTAACGGACGCGGCGGCAGCCGCTGCACAGGCAGATCGTAGAATATTTCAAGATAAGCGGCCGCAGCATCGATCGCCTTTTGCTGCTTTCCATTGAACCCGCCCATCGGCATGACATATATCTTGTGTCTCTCAGCTGTTGGCTTTCGCGGTTCGGCTTCGAGATATTCCTCGAATGTCTGGCCGGGTTCATTGTGCGTCGCCAGCCAGTCGTACTTGGCCGGCTTGGCCATCGGCTTGAAAAAAGGAGCTATTTTCTTTATTGCCTCGCGGAGCTCTTTGCGTTCCTTCTTTGCTTCGCGAGCAGCCGCCATATTTGACGGAGCACTGGCCGGGCCGGACGAGCATGCGACGGAGGACCAGACGAGAAAGCAAGCAGCGGCGAGCGAGAAGGGAGCCGCACAGCGTGTGCGCTCGGAATGAGCGTGTTTTCCGTCCATCAGAATTCACGCACCGATGTCGAGTAGCCATCGAAATTTCGCCGCATTTCAGCCAGCGAATCTCCGCCAAATTTTTCGCGCATAGCGTTAGCGAGAACGATCGCGACCATAGCTTCGCCGATTACCCCGGCTGCCGGTACGGCGGTTATGTCCGAACGTTCAAAGGCCGCCTCGCTACTTTCCTTTGTGTCGATATCAACCGAATGAAGGGGGCTGCGCAGGGTTGATATGGGCTTCATGTAACCGCGAACCCGGAGCTCCTCGCCGTTGGTGATGCCGCCTTCGAGGCCACCCGCACGGTTTGACTGCCGATAGAATCCCCCGGGCGCCTCCGGAGAGGGTTCCGCATAGAATATCTCATCGTGGACCTCGGACCCGGGTTTGCCCGCGTTGGCAACACCGTTGCCGATCTCGACTGCTTTGATGGCATGAATGGACATGAGCGCCTGGGCCAGGCGACCGTCGAGCTTTTCGCTCCATGAAGTGTGCGACCCAAGCCCGACAGGCAGGCCTCTCGCGATAACCTCAAAGATTCCGCCCAGGGTATCGCCCGCTTTTTTGGTTTGATCGATCAGTTTTATCATCAGATCTTGCGCCGTTTCGTCGGCGCAGTTGAGCGGGGAATCGGCCGGGATGGCCTCGACTTCCTCCCACGCGCGGGCGAGAGGCGCGATCTGTATATGTCCTATCTTGATGACGTGGCTGCGGATCTCGATCCCGAAGGCCACCAGAAGCTGGCGTGCAACGCTTCCGCATGCTACGCGAGCGGCAGTTTCACGCGCGGATGCGCGTTCAAGGATATTTCGCAGGTCGCGAGCCTGGTATTTTTGCCCGCCCGCGAGATCGGCGTGACCGGGCCGCGGGCGCTTTAAAAGTCTGGGATTTTTTGGCTCGACCTCAAGCGGTTCGGCTGCCATGACCTCTTTCCAGTGGACGAAATCGTCATTGTTTATCATGAGGGCGATCGGCGAACCGAGCGCATGTCCGTGGCGAACGCCCGATAATATTTCGACCTTGTCCGTCTCGATCTTCATTCGTCCGCCGCGGCCATAGCCCTGCTGGCGGCGCCTTAGCTCATGGTCGACGTCGGCGACATTGATCGGCAACCCAGCGGGAACACCCTCAACGATGGCAACGAGAGCTTTACCGTGCGATTCGCCCCCGGTGGTGAATTTGAAGAACATAAGAGACGTTGCCGCGGATCTACGCAGATGAACGCGGATCAAAGAGAAAATAAAAAGGATTTATCCGCGTTGATCTGCGTTCATCTGCGGCTGAATTCTCTTCCTTCGAAATACGATCAACCCGATACTTGCGATGATGAGTAACCCGCCAAAAAACGTCTGCGGCGGCAATGTTTCTCCCAGGACGATAGCTCCGATAACCACGGCCAACAGGGGCGTTACGAGGGAGATCATCATGGCTTTTGTCGATTCGATTCTACTCAATAGCCAGTAATAAAGCCAAAACGCGGCGATGGTGCCAAAAACGGTCAGGTAGATAACGCATATGATCGCACGCCAGGTCCAATTAAATGTGAGCGGATTTCCTTCAGCCGTGATGCTGTAAACGATTATCGCTGGCAGGCCGCAGATCATCTGTGCGAAGACGAGCGCCCCGGGATGGATAGCACCGCCTTTCGCCTTGATCAGGATCGAAGCCTGCGCCGCGGCATACGCCCCGATCACGATCCCGACACATCCAAGAAATGCCATAAAACTCTGGATCTTTAGTTGATCTATGAAAATGATGGCAACACCCACGATGCCGAGGGCAACGGCGAAAACTTTGAGCCTGGTAATGCGTTCGTTTGGCAGAAAGAACCATGCCAGTACT
>DATLNN010000052.1:0-9744 GCA_035536695.1 Pyrinomonadaceae bacterium
CCGTAGAGCATGTCGAAATCGACGAGATTGCTGAAGATCAGACCCCGTGTCCCGGCCTCGAATGCATTTATCGTTTGATCGATCGTCTGGTCGTTGTTCTTCGCCGTCAGGTCCTCTGTTACCCCTACCGAATCATAGATCGACGCGATCTTACCAACACAGACCACGTCGAGACCTGCGCCTTTCAAGAGCGGCAGGAGGTTGGCGGGCGGCGGCACCGCGTAATCATGCCGATTCTCTGTTCGCTGGAAACCCGCGGCGGTCGAACCGACAAAGGGGCGGGCAATTACGCGCCCGACTTTGTCCTCGCCATCTAGGATCTGACGGGCGATCGTGCAGATCTCATAAAGGCGTTCGATCGGGATCGTCTCTTCGTGTGCAGCGATCTGAAAGACTGAGTCGGCGGAAGTATAGACTATAGGTTTCCCGGTCTTGACATGTTCCTCACCGAGATCTTTGATGATCTCAGTACCACTGGCCGGATAATTGCCCAACACGCCCGGCACGGACGCCTGATCGATAAACCTATCAAGGATGCGCGGCGGGAAGCCGTCGGGAAAAGTCGGAAAGGCCTTTTCGAGGATGATCCCGGCCATCTCCCAATGTCCCGTGGTCGTGTCCTTGCCGTTCGATTTCAGCGTGCACTTGCCGTAGGAACCCGTCGGATGCTCCGGGGGCGGTAACCCAGCCAGCGGGCGAATGTTGCCCAGACCAAGACTTTGCAAATTCGGCAGCCTGACCTCGCGCGATTCCAGGATATGGCCAATCGTATCGGCCCCCGCGTCTCCCCAGTCGGCGGCATCCGGCATCTCGCCGATGCCGGCACTGTCCAGTACGAGTAAACATACACGCGCGAATTTAGGTGCCGTCATATTGTCCTATAATGAAAACCGTTTCCGTCGATAACAACTTGGCCCGGGCGTTCATTGATTACTTGGTGCCGCATACCCTGTGCGGGCACGAATCTGTGCCCCTTTGGGCAGGCCCTTCCCTTCTACCGTGATCTTACGAAACGTCCCGTCCCGCTTCTCGTTCGTGGAATAGTAGCCGATCGTGTATTTTGTTCCGATCTCATCGGCAACGCTCTTAAAAGCGTTTCGGGCCTCGGTGAGATCGCCTATGGGAAACACTTTGCCGCCGGACCTCTTTGCAAGCTCCTCCATTTCGGCATCGGCCATCTCGTATAATTTTTTGCTCACCGCGAGGCGTTCAAAATCGCCGAGCTGGCAGAATGTCGAGGCCTTTTCCATGCCCGGCTTTGCCGCGACCGTGCGATAGTATCGGCGGATCTGCGCGGATGAAAAGCGCATTGCCGATTCGCAATCGCCGAGGAGCGATTCCTCAAAGAAATCCCGGGTGTCTACCTTAATAAAAAAGGAGATGATCCCGGCCTGCTCAAGCGCCTCCTGAGCAAGCGAAAAGTCCGTCGAGCTGGTGGAATCGACGCCGTCGGTCAGCGCGACCAGGGCCCGCCGCCCGCGATGCCGCTCATCCGGCGGCTTCGCAAAGACCTTTTCGGCCACCTGCAGAAGCGAATCGTAATAGGGCGTACCGTTGCTGGTTTTCAGCGTATCGACAGCCGATTTGAGCAACGACCGGTCGTTCGTCAGCGGCGTCAGCACTTCACTGACCGCAAACGACCGGTTCGCCTCGCGCCTTGTTTCGTAAGCGATGACGGCGACCCGATCACCCGGACGAAGCGATGCGATAAACTCCTGTGCAGCGCGATGAATAAGCTGCAGATCGCCGCGAGCTGATCCCGATGTGTCGAGGAGCAATGCCACTTCGAACGGCTCGGCGGCGGTCGAAAAATCCGCGATCTCCTGTCGTTTGCCGTCCTCGTAAATAATAAAATTGCTCGCCTTCAGACCCCGCACCGCACCGCCAGCGCTTGTTACGACGGCAACCGGCACGTCGATCAATTGGGTATCAACGCGTATTACCTCGTCTTTTTCGACGGGCTTTTTGTCCTGGGCCGCGGCGGGAAGGCAGATTGTGCCTACGACAGACAAGCCGATCAACAGAGTTCTTATAAACATCCTGAGAAACCCCGCATAATACCTCATTGTAACAAAAACGAGGCCGAGAAAAATGATCCTCGACCCCAGTCAACTTGCCTCAACTCAAGATCAAACGTATTTATCCAGGACCTTTGCGATCGCCTCTCGCGTAACCGCCCCGACGATACGTTCCTGCTCCTGCCCATTCTTAAATAGGATCAAGGTGGGAATGCCGCGAATGCCGAATTGCTGCGGGACATTCATATTCTCGTCCACATTCATTTTATAAACGCCGGCCTTTTCCTGATACTGCTCGGCTATTGCCTCGACCGTCGGAGCGATCATGCGGCATGGGCCGCACCACTCCGCCCAAAAATCCACCAGAGCCGGTTTGTCGGCTCCTAGGACGTCCGTCTCAAAATTTGTGTCTGTTATTTGCTTTGCAAACTGTGCCATTGCTTCCCCCTGTGTTATTTACCTGCCTTGTTTTATTTTATCCAATCACGCAAAAAAAGTCTTTCCGTTCAGCTTGAATGCGCAAGCCCGCGCGTAAGCAAGGGCGATACATCCAATTGTGCGTGTTTCGCCCTTGCTTACGCGCGGGCTCGCGCAATTTGTCTCGCTACATTGGCTCGGGCGTAATTCGTACGACGATCTTGCCAAAATGCGCGCCCGCCTGCATATATTCCAAGGCTTGACGGACGTCATCGAAATCGAAAACCCGATCGATGACCGGTTCAAGTTTTGCCTGAGCGATGGCCTTGTTCAGGTCCTCAAGCATTCGCCGTGATCCGACGAAAATGCCCTGCAGGCGTACCGCTTTCATGAACACCGAGATCGGATTGAAATCCCCGGGCCCCGTCAGTGCACCGATCATCGCGACGTGTCCGCCGATCCGAACCGCATTCAGCGACCTGGCCAGCGTTCCGGACCCGCCAACCTCGACTACATGATCGACGCCTATTTTTTCGGTCAGACCGAGAACCGTTTTGTCCCAATCAGGCTGAGCTTTGTAATTTATGATCTCGTCGGCGCCCAGCTGTTTTAGTTTCGCGAGTTTCTCATCGCTGCTCGATGTCGCGATCACGCGCGCTCCACACATTTTTGCGATCTGGATCGCGAAGATCGAGACGCCGCCCGTGCCTAGCGTCAGCACGCTATCACCGGCCTTGATCTTTCCGGAAACAACGAGCGCGTTCCAAGCGGTCAGTGCCGCGCACGGCAATGTCGCGGCGGCTTCGTGCGAAAGGTGTTCGGGTACCGAAACGAGAGATTCCTGATCAAATATCGCATATTCGCGCATGGTTCCATCCCATTGAGCACCAGCACCCAGCGACGTGCGGCGCTTTTCTTCGCTGGGTTCGCCATCGAACCAGCGTTGGGCAAAGATCGGCATCACGCGGCTGCCGACCAGCCATTTTGTGACCGCGTCACCGACAGCGACCACGTCGCCCGAGCCATCCGAAAACGGAATGGCCGGTAGTTTCATCCGCGGGTTATAGGTGCCGCTCACGACCATCACATCGCGATAATTGAGCGCCGCCGCTCGCATCCGTACGAGCACCTCGGTCGGCCCCGGCTTTGGCTCCTCGCGTTCGACCTGCGTCAGTTTATTGATCCCGAATTCGCGTATCTCGTAAGCTCTCATTTCACCGGTTCTTTTTTCCGGGCCGTAAGCTCAAACCGAAGCACAACGTCGTCGCGTATCAGATCGTCCGCCTTGCCGGCATAGGCGATCCCAAAATCCTTTCGATTGACCGAGAACTCGGCCTTCGCGATCACGGAGTTTGGCGTCAGGGTGATCACCGCGGGAAAGGTGATCGTCCTCTTCACTCCTCGCAAATTCAGATCGCCGGTAATGATGAAATTGCCTGGGCCTTTTGGCGTGTCCGGTTCGATCTTTGTGGAGATAAAGGTCGCGAGCGGAAACTGCTCGGCCGCAAAGAAATCTGGTGTAAGCAAGTGTTTTGTCAACCCCTCGGCATCAGTAAACACCGACGTCGTGTCGATATCGATCGCCACCTTGCTTGTCTCCGGCTTATTGCCGACAAGGTCGATGACGCCGGTGAAGTTCTTAAAACCGCCGTCGTGCTTGCCAGTTACTTTAGAGCCCGTAAACTCAACTTTCGATAGCTCGGGCGTGATCGCATGCGCCGTTCCCCTTGTCTTAAAATCAGAGACCTTTTCAGCGGGAACACCAGCCGGAACGTCGACCGCATTCGACGGCACGGACGTCTGGGCCTTTGGCTTATTTGCCGCGGGGTCCGCACATGAGAAAAGAAAAGCCGAAAACAAAACGACTGCGGATAACGATATCTTCATAATTATTTGCTCCTTGAACCTTGACCTGGTTTATTCTTTTGGCTGTGTCGACTCTCTGATCCTTTTGAGTTATTATCGTCTTCATCGTTGATCATCCCGATCACATTCGCGAGCGAATACTGCCCTAGTTTCTCCTCCACACTACGGTCGATCTCCTTTTGCAGGCTGCACAGCACCGCCTCAATATTTCGCCCGACCGGGCAATCCTGATTCGGCGCCCTTGCGTGCAAGGCGAACACCTCGCCACAAGCCACGGCGGCATATATATCATTCAGCGTAATGTCGTTTGCGGAACGCGTAAGCCGTGTCCCGCCTGACGCCCCGGGCTGTGACGACACCAACCCGGCGTGGTTCAACTGGCCTACTATCCGGCGGATGACCACGGGGTTTGTGTTAACACTGGACGCAATGTATTCGGAGGTAACATTCCCTGACGGCTCGCGCGCAAGCAGGGTCAAAACATGCATGGCCATGGAAAATTGGCTGTTCGCTGCCATCTGTAACAAGTATAGTTACAGTTAGGTGTTTTGTCAACTGACAGCGAACCCGGCATAAAATAGAAAAGGCCGGGCGATAGGCCCGGCCTGACTTTCGATCTAACAATTACCCTATTTCGACGGGATCTTGATCTCACGTCCGGCCCCGAGAACGGAATTCGGGAGGAGACCATTGAATTTGGCGACCTCGGTTGGATTGGCGTTGTTTCGCTCGGCAACTTTCTGGACGGTATCGCCGGCCTTTGCCCTGACCGTCCGCACAGCGTTTGTCACCGACGGGCCGCCCGCGTTGGTTGGTCGCGAGTAGCTTGTTGCCTGGACATTATTGCCGCTGACCGGCACAAAGACCTTTCCACGGGGCGTTGCCATTCCGGGATTCGCAGCCATAAGATCGGCGACGCTAACGCCGGTTCGGTTTGCGATATTCTGCCATGTCTCGCCCGAATTCGAATTAGCAAGATTGGTGTTGTTCAGTTTCGACGCAGGCACCCGCTTAAAGACCGCGACGACCCCGTTGGCCTTCCCCGGCGGAATGTTGACGATATACGGCTCAGGAGGCGTCACATTGCTGCGAAGATGCGGATTCAGGTAGCGCAGATATTGAACGCTCGAATCCGAAGCCTGGGCAAGCAGATTGAGATTGGTCGATCCGGGAACGCGTACGCGGTCATAGCGAAGCGGAGCCGCGGGTCGAATATGGCCAAACCCGTACTGGTTCGGATTGTTGGCGATAAGGATGGTCGCAAGGATGTTCGGAACGTAGTTTCGCGTCTCACGCGGCAGGTATTGGTATGCCGCCCAGAAATTATTTACCCCGGCACGACGGATGGCCTTGTCGACGTTCCCCTCACCGCAGTTATAGCCGGCGATCGCCAGTTCCCAGTTTCCGTAGCGGTTATAAAGGAATTTCAGATATCGCGCCGACGCACGCGTTGCCTCGTCAAAGCTGTTTCGTTCGTCGACATACGCTGTACGACGCAGGCCATACATAGATCCCGTTCCCGGAATAAACTGCCATAGCCCCGAAGCGGCCATGTGCGACATCGCACTCGGCTTCCATGCACTTTCCACTTGCCCCAACCAGGCAACATTCTCGGGTATTCCTTCTTCCTTAAAGATGCGACGGGCCATGAGCATGAACATGCCCGACCGGTACAGCCCAACTTCCATCGTCTTTTGGCCGCGGCCGCGATAGTAGTTGATGTACTGCTGGATCATAGGGTGAACCTGAAACGAGAACCCCAGTGATTTATTGGCGACGGCGTACTGAATGTATTGATACTGCTGCTGTGCAACGGGGTTTGTTTCGACCTGTAACTCTTCGGGTGTAAGTTCGAGCTTGGAGAGCTCGTCAAGTGGTGACGGCTCAAATTCCTGGGTGTTAAACCCTACCTGAGCGTAGGTCGCAGAGCTTGGCACGCCACCCTCGGCGGCACCAGGCGACGGCGGGCCGACAACCGGCTTTATCATAGAATTCCTGACCAGGGATGCTATTTTATCTGCCTGAGCGGCATCGATATTCGTCCACGAGCACGTCAGTGAAAGGTTACGGACCTGGGGCAGCTGGTCATCAAGCGGAAATTCTATGCGATAGATCGTCTCGATCAATTGGTTATAGCAATTTTGGAGTTTCGGCTGGCTCTGGATATTCAGTGTGGAGTAAAGGAAAGCTTCGATCGATTTGTTAAATCTTTCGGCGGCCTCGGGCCGTCGGTTGTCCTCGTATGCGAGCAGGCCTTCCTTGAAGGCTATGCCCGAGCGGAGCAAGACATCGTTGACCGAGGCCTGAGCTCTGATCACATCCGGTGTCATCGTCCCGTTGCTCGCTGTCGAGCTAGTAACCTGGGCGCTTGCCGTTAGACCAAATACTAAAACTATGAATGCTGGAATACCGAAGAACTTACTTATTTGTGCTTTCATTAAATCTGTGCAGTACTATCCTAAAGAAACAGAATGATATAAATCCTTTATCGTTAAGTAATTCTAACGCTTTGAAACAGAAAAAGTTTCAGATCGTGCGGCGCAAATTGAACCGCATTTAACCTTACCAATATAGCACGTTTAGCAACTCGCGTCAACGGGTCGGCTCACGCGCCTCTTCTCTAACTCGCCGCCTTTGAAACCCTGGCTTTTGGCTTTTCGATCGGCGCCTTCGCATCGCGGAGGGCATAATCGAATACCTGGCGCACGTTTTCCACAAATATAAACGTCAAATCGTCGCGGACTTCCTGAGGAAGATCTTCGAGATCACGTTCATTCGGCGCAGGCAGGATGACCGTCTTTATTTTCGCACGCCGCGCCGCGAGCAGCTTTTCTTTGACGCCCCCGACCGGCAGGACGTTGCCGCGTAATGTTATCTCGCCGGTCATGGCTACATCCTTTCGTACCGGGCGTTGCGACAGGACCGACACCAGCGCCGTAGCCATCGTAATACCGGCACTGGGGCCGTCTTTTGGTATGGCGCCCTCGGGCAGGTGGATGTGGATGTCAAAATTATCCAACACTGTCTCATCGATGCCGAGTTCCTTAGACCGTGCCTTGGCATACGAAAAGGCCGCCTGTGCGGACTCCTGCATGACGTCCCCAAGCTGACCAGTTAACTGGAGCTTTCCTTTGCCTTTCGTCTTCAACGCCTCGATAAACAAAATGTCGCCACCAACCGCCGTCCATGCCAGGCCGGTTACCGTACCGATCTCGTCCTTTTTTAACGCTCCCTCATTAAATATTCGCGAGACCCGCAGAAATTGCTTGACGTTGTCGGCGGTAACACGCACGGGAATAAATTCAACTTCGAACTCAGCCTTTCGCCTTGCCACCTTTCGGCAGATCTTGCCGATCTCTCGTTCGAGCTGTCTCAGGCCGGCCTCTTGAGTGTATTCCGAAACGATCTTGGTTATGCCCTTTCGGTCAAATTTTACATCGTTCTTCTCGAGCCCATTCTCTTCTATTTGCTTCGGTATCAGATGCCTCTTTGCGATCTCAAGCTTTTCTTCCTCGGTGTATCCAGAAAGCGAGATGGTCTCCATCCGGTCCCGTAGCGCCGGCTGGACGGTGTCCAGAATATTCGCCGTCGTCATGAACATCACGTTCGACAGGTCAAAGGTAATGCCGAGGTAGTTGTCGCGAAAAGTCGAATTTTGCTCGGGGTCGAGGACCTCGAGCAAGGCACTCGATGGGTCGCCCCGAAAGTCGGCGCCGACCTTGTCGATCTCATCGAGCATGATAAGAGGGTTGTTCGTGCCGGCCTGTTGGATCGCTTGAATAATTCGCCCCGGCATCGCTCCGACGTATGTACGTCGATGGCCCCGGATCTCCGCCTCGTCGTGAAGGCCGCCAAGGGAAAGCCGCACAAATTTTCGGTTCAAAGCCCGTGCCACAGAACGCCCGAGCGAGGTTTTGCCGACGCCGGGCGGGCCGACCAGGCAGAGAATAGAGCCCTTTGGCTTCTCACGCAGCTTTCTGACCGCCAACGACTCGACAATACGCTCCTTGACGCGCTCGAGGCCATAGTGGTCCTCGTCCAGGATCCGCTCGGCCTTTTTAAGATTTAGATTGTCCCGCGACGCCTTTGCCCAAGGCAGCTCGGCCATGATGTCGAGCCAATTACGTAAGGTTGCGGTCTCGGCCGTGTCCGGGTGCATACGTTCAAGCTTCTTAAGTTGTCGCAGAGCTTCCTCTTCGGCATTTTCAGGCATCTTGGCCTTCAGGATCTTGTCCCGATACTGCTCGATCTCTTCGTAAAGCTCATTTCCCTCGCCAAGCTCCCCCTGGATCGCCTTTAACTGCTGACGGAGAAAGTATTCTCGCTGCGATCGGTCGATATCAGCGCGTGCCTGGGTGTTGATCTCCTGCTGAACGGTCAGAACATCCAGTTCTTTGCTCAACAAGTCATTGACGCGTCGAAGCCGCGGCGATGGCTCCTCGACGTCTAGAACGGACTGGGCGTCCTCAACCTTTAGCTCAAGATTAGAGGCCGCAAGGTCAGCCAAACGTCCGGCGTCGTCCAGGTTTGCGATGATCGCGAGCACCTCGGGCGAGATATTCTTGCCCATGCCGGCGGCGCGTTCCATCGAGCCGCGGACGTTTCGCACCAATGCCTCAACCTCGAGTGAATTCTCAGGCGCAAGCGGTTCTACAATAGGCGTAACTCTTGCCCGGACGTACTCGCCGCTGCCCTTGACGGAATCAACACGGCACCGAGAAAGCCCCTGGATCAAAATACGTATCCGGCCATCGGGCAGCTTGAGCATCCGCATTATTATCGCGACGGTCCCGACCGTATAAAGATCATCCTGTTCAGGCTCCTCCTTATTTACATCTTTCTGCGAGACAAGCAGGATCATGCGGTCCTGGCTAAGGGCCTGTTCGACCGCGCGGATCGACCGGTCGCGCGAAACGAACAGTGGAACAATCATGAAGGGATAGATGACAATATCGCGCAGCGGCAGCACCGGCAGCTCGGCCGGTATTTGCATCATGGGTTCGATGGCATCGGCCTCAGCCAACGCCACGGGGAATTCATCGAGCTCAGCCATAAACTTATATGTTAGGAAACTTGTAAGGAAAGGGCAAAGAGGTCGGAACCGCCTGCATAAGCGGGCCGCCAGTTCGCCAAGCTTGCTAGGTCCCTACCACCCTCCGCGAAACTAAACGAACTGGCCGCACGCTAACGCAGGCGGTTCTGACTATTTCTTCTTTTTCTTTTTCGCTGCGGCAGATGTCGCGCGAGTGCCGACGAGGACTTTTAACTCGTCCATGAATTCCGAGACATCGGCAAATTCAAGATAGACCGACGCAAACCTGACATACGCGACCTTATCGAGTTCTTTGAGCCGGCGCATTATTATTCTGCCGATCTCGTTTGTGGGCAGTTCGCGGTCGAGCGAATCCTGAACGTTCTTTTCGACCTCGTCGACGATCCCCTC
>DATLNN010000053.1:0-3544 GCA_035536695.1 Pyrinomonadaceae bacterium
GGCGGCCGGTACAGGAATGAACCGGTCGCCTATTTTCAAACAAAAAAAGAACGCTGGCCCCGGTATCGCTCTTATGCGGCGCGAGCGGATGCGATCAATCGGAAGTCGGACGGAAATTTTCGAGTATCACGATCTCGCGCATGGGGATGCCACCCGAATAAACAAGTTTGCCATCAGCAGAAAAGGCGAAGTGAAACACCCTCACGTCCTCGACACCCATGACGGGCTCGGGCTTTTCTTTGTTGAGGTCCTGTCGCCAGAGGCCTTGAACGATGTCTTTGTAAATGACCGAGCGGCCGTCCGGCGACCAACGGAGGCGGTTGTACAATATCCCATTGGTGGCCGCCTGGAAGACCTTGACCGGACGTCCGCCCGCGATCGGCAAAATCGCGATAACGTTGCCGACCGCGTCCGGCGAATCGCGATATGAGCAGGCTATATATTTGCCGTCGGGTGAGACGGCCGGCCACTCAGACTGCTGGTCGGTCAAACGGGTCGGCTCGCCGCCGTTGATGGAGATCCGTGAAAGCGTGGATCTGCCCTCGCGAGTTTCGGTAAAGACAATGCCCTCGCCGCCCGGTTCGAGATCGGGTGCAGAGCTAATTCCGCCATTCGTTAACTGAACGAGATCGCTGCCGTCGCGGTTGGCGCGCCAAATTTCTGTCTTACCGGACCGGCCGGATTCGAAAACGATATAGCGACCGTCTGCAGTCACATTGACTATAGCGTCATGCGACCGCGTTTGCGAGGCGGTCAGCTGGCGCTGCTCATTACCCTCCGAGTTCATCTCCCAGACAGTCCGGCTATCACCGACGCGGGCAGAGTATAGGATCTTACCATCCGGAGCGATGGCAAGGCCGTATGAGCCCTCGGCCCGCAGCCGTGAACCCTCGAGGATCTGCCGTGTGTCAGAGAGGTTCGACCCCTCGGCGACCCAGATCTTGGGGTCGGAGCGGTTTGCTAAGACGGCCACACGGTCATCGGCAGAAACGCTAAGACTGTAGTTACCATAGTTCAGCGTGTCGTTGGTGATCTGGCGTTTCTCGCCCGCCGGATAGGAAATGAGCCAAACCTTGGTACTCTCCGGCTGACCAGACGTCATTACAAGCGCCGTGCCATCATGTAACCATGCAAGGTTTGTTCGTCCGTGGCAAGACTCTTCACCTAGCTTAGATACGGAAGCGTCGGCCACATTTACGGTGATGACCTCGCAGCCTTTTCCATTTTCGTTCGAAAGTGAGGCGGCGATCACGTTTCCGGCTGGGTGCCAAGCGGCGACGGAGCTCAGAAACGCCTGGGGCTTGCCGACACCGTAATGCACCTTTTCATTCTGCCCCGTTTCGGCATCCGCAATGATCATGTGGCTGCGGCCATCGGTCTCGTTTTTCCTAAGAAACACCAACTGCTTTCCGTCGGGGGAAAAGCTGACCGAGCCGTTCACTCTTTTGACCAGGTCGGTTACGGCGCCGCCAAACGTCGAAACACGCATTAACGTCCACACCGGGTGCGACTCGTCGCGGGCAGTGAAATAAATACTTCGGCCATCGGGGCCAAAGGTCATGAACTCATGAAGACGCGTCGATGCCTCGGTAAGCTGAATGCTGTTGCCGGACCGAAGGTCGCCGATCCAGATCGAATCCTGGCCTTTGAAACGCTGCACGTAAGCTATCGAGCGACCGTCGGGAGCGATGGCGACCCGATGAGGAATTCCCCCGGCAGTAGCAAATATGCGGCTATTCAACTGTGGTTCGGCGACAACATTACGGGCGGGCTGCGAGTTGTAATACCAAACCGACGCTCCGAAAAGCACGATAACGGCGGCCGGAACACCAAACCACAACCAGCGGCGGCCAGTCGGGCCAGCAAGCGCCAGCCTTGGATCGGCGTTAGACCGGTGGCCGTTATCAGAGGTAATTTCTTCTTCGACAACGATCTTCTCGAAGGTGTGGGTTTCTACAACGAAATCACCGTTTGAGGGCGTGTTGATCTCGGCCACGAATTGGTAGCCCTTGCCGGGAACGGTAACAATATAGCGGTGATCGTTCTTCGATTCGCCCAGAGCCTTGCGTAGGGCAGCGATGTGGACACTGAGGTTATTTTCCTCGACAAAACGGCTCTCCCAAACCCTATCGAGCAACTCGTTTCGCGAAAGTACCCGATCGTGATTTGCGACTAGAACGGACAGCAGATCGAACGTTTTCGAATTGAGTTTTACCGGTTCCCCCTGCCTGAGCAACAGGCGCCGGGCCGGGTCCAACTCGAACTCGCCAAAACAAAAGCCGCTGATCGCTTCGCTATTCATCGATTAAAGAACAATTAAGAACAATTAGCCTGTAAATAAAGGACTTTTAATACGTCCCTCGGCAAACTATTCACGTTCACAAAGGTTAACAGGGGCAGGCGCGATTTTAGCACATGCCCAGGAACATCAAAAAAAATTTTCGACTCAACTTATGAACGAAACAGGAAAGCGCCGGCTCGAAGTCACGATAGAAACACGCGAATTGACGATCATTAGGAGAGGACGAAGATGGCCAAATCCGACTTATTGTGACCAGTGTAACCGACTGTTAACAGCGTTTCCGGCCGAAGAGGTGGATGATCCGGCGCATGAAAAGTCGTCGACCGAAACCGAGACCTGGCCAGATAGCACGAGGGCAAACAAGTGGAGTACAAAGCAATGATCATTAAAAAGATCGGGAATATTTTTTCTTTGGTCTTTTCGTTAGGAGAAATTGCCGGTTCAAGCGTGCGGCGGCCCGGCCTTCCCGCAATGGATTTTCCCTTCGTAAGGCCCGGGGTAATGTTCCTAGAATTTTCCGAGAAATAATCGAGGATTTTCAGAGGACTTAGTAATCGTCCTGAGAGTATCGTCCAAATAAAGCTGCGTACAGTCTTGTTCGACGAACCGCTTTTGGACGCAAACTTAACACATTGCGGGATTTATCCGAAAACGGAGTAAAGCATTTGCCACAACGGTGCAGCCTGAAATAAAGGAGAAAAACGATGAAAGTAAAAACATTATTGCAAACCATTCTTATCCCCCTGATGTTCGTTTGTTGGAACATTCAAGTAGGTTTCGCGCAAACGACGGTGTTTGACTATCAAGGACGCCTCGCAGATGAGAGAGGCCACCCGGTGAACGGCGCCTTTCAATTTCGTTTCAGACTGTTTGATGCAGCCGAGGGCGGAACAGAGATCGGCTCGATGGAAATGAGGATTGTGGTTACCGCCGGTCTCTACAACGCACGGCTCGACTTCGGAGAAGGTGCTTTTCCAGGGACCGACCGGTTCATGGAAGTTTCATTTCAGAAAAACCCATTTCAGCCATACTTTACGCTCACGCCGCGCGATCAGGTTGTCTCGGCCCCGTATTCCATTAAAAGCAAGTCGTCCGAGACGGCGGCAAATTCAAATCAGCTAAGCGGCGTACCAGCTGACCAGTTTGTGCAGATCAACCACCCCGCGCTTTCGGACGACCGCAACCCGGTGCCCGGAAGCATGAACTACATTCAAAACACGGTCGTCCAACAGTCAGGCGCGA
>DATLNN010000054.1:0-7030 GCA_035536695.1 Pyrinomonadaceae bacterium
GAAGAGGAGGGCACGTTCACGCGCCAGGTTGCGGCCCGCGACCTATACGGAAAGATGATGCGCACGATGGCGCAGACGGGCAACGGCTGGATGACGTTTAAGGACGCAGCGAACCGTAAATCGAACCAGACGGCCCGCGAAGGCAACGTCGTTCACCTCTCGAATCTCTGCACAGAGATCATCGAGGTCACCAGCGAGAACGAAACGGCCGTATGCAATCTCGGCTCGATCAACGCGGCCCGCTATGTACGCCGGAGCGCGGACACTCCTGTCCGCATGGACGCCGCCTCGGCGTCCGGTCGCCCGCTCAACGTAGACCAGGCCGCGGAAGACCGCGACCTTGCGGGCAAGAGTGTCCGCACTCCGTTCGAATTCGATTTCGATAAGCTACGACGCAACGTCCGGCTTGCCGTTCGTCAGCTCGACCGAGTGATCGATCTGAACTATTACGCTATCGCTTCGACGGCGCAGTCCAACAGCCGCTGGCGCAACATCGGCCTAGGTCTTATGGGCCTGCAGGATGTTTTCTTCATGCTCCGGCTGCCGTTCGACGGCGACGAAGCGCGAAAGATCTCGGCCCGCATTCAGGAAGAGATCTATTTCGCTGCCCTCGATGCATCAAGCGATCTGGCTGTCGAACGTGGCCGGCACCCTGCGTTCTCGGAAACACGGGCGGCCGAGGGCGATCTGCAGTTCGATCTGTGGGGCGTAACCCCGGACGATATGGCCCGTTGGGATGCGCTCCGTAAAAAAATCAAAGCGACGGGCCTGCGAAACTCGCTCATGATCGCTATCGCTCCGACCGCGACCATCGCCTCGATCGCGGGATGCTATGAGTGCATTGAGCCGCAGGTGTCCAACCTCTTCAAACGCGAAACGCTCAGCGGCGATTTTGTTCAGGTCAACAAATATCTTGTAAATGAGCTAAAGACCGCAGGCCTTTGGACGGACGAGGTCCGTACAAAAATAAGGCTTGCTGAGGGGTCGATCCAGGAGATCGCTGAATTTACCGACGATCTAAAAGCGATCTATCGCACCGCCTGGGAGATACCAATGCGTTCCCTGATCGATATGCAGGCTGATCGTGGAGCATTCATCGACCAGTCGGCATCGCTGAATCTCTTCATGGAGAGCCCGAACATCGGCAAGCTCTCCTCGATGTACATGTACGCGTGGCAGAAAGGCCTGAAGACGACATATTATTTGCGTTCGCGCCCCGCCACACGTATCGCTCAGGTCTCGGCAGAGAAGATCGAGATCCCGGCGGAGGTAAAAAAGATCTACACGGACGAGGAAGCGCTGCTGTGCTCGCTTGAGAACCCCGAAGCATGCGAAGCCTGTCAGTAGCCCGCACGTAAGTAAGGGCAACGCTCGAGTTTCGCGGCGCCATATGACACCGAACGTTTTTCGTTACCAAATTGGCCCTTACTGACGTGCGGGCTACCGACACAGCGGGTTACTGACACGATCATTATGCTTTTAGACCCCGGTTTCGACCTAACCCTTCGTCCGATGAAATATCCGGACTTCTACGAGATGTACCGGAACGCCATCAAGAACACGTGGACCGTCGAAGAGGTTGATTTCTCGACCGACGTCAACGATCTGCGTAATAAGATGACGTCCAGCGAGCGTCATATGATCAACCGTCTCGTGGCGTTTTTTGCGACCGGCGATTCGATTGTTTCGAACAACCTGGTCCTGAACCTCTACAAGCACATCAACTCACCCGAGGCGCGGATGTACCTCTCTCGCCAACTCTACGAAGAGGCGGTCCACGTACAGTTTTATCTGACGCTTCTCGACACCTATATCCCGGATCACAATGAGCGTGCCGCGGCATTCGCCGCCGTCGAAAACATTCCGTCTATCCAGAAAAAAGCGGAGTTTTGCTTTAAGTGGATCGACTCGATCAACGGGCTGGACCGCCTCGAGACGATCGACGACCGCCGCCAATTCCTGTTGAATCTAATCTGCTTTGCAGCGTGTATCGAAGGGCTCTTCTTTTTCGCCGCGTTCGCTTACGTCTATTTTCTTCGGTCAAAAGGCCTGCTCCACGGCCTCGCAGCGGGTACCAACTGGGTCTTTCGCGACGAATCGGCCCACATGGCGTTCGCACTGGACGTCGTCAAAACCGTTCGCTCGGAGGAGCCCGAGCTCTTTGACGCGGGTATGGAACGCTCGGTCGCGACAATGCTGGATGAAGCTGTCGAATGCGAAATGCAGTTCGCCCGGGATATCCTCTCCGGCGGAATCCCGGGCCTCTCGATAGCCGACATGCGGCAATATCTCGAATTCATCGCTGATCAGCGACTCATCATGCTCGGCATGCCTAAGGTTTACGGAGCAAAGAACCCGTTCTCGTTCATGGACCTCCAGGACGTCCAGGAACTGGCCAACTTCTTCGAGCGCCGCGTCTCGGCCTATCAGGTCGCTGTCGCGGGCGAGGTCAGCTTCAGCGAGGCGTTTTAGCACCCCGCCTGACGATCATTTGTTCGGAAGATAGATAGGCTTGGAAAGTTTCAACGCGGAATTCGGGCAAACCCAGGCGCCGAAGCTGTCCTTGAAACAGTTGTACTGTGCCTCGTATATTGTGCGGACCGTACTATCGGTATGCCGGTCGCAATAGAGGAATTTGGTCTTAACCGGGTAGATCGTCGCCCCCTGCGGAGCTCCGTCGTGAAGGAGGCCGCCGCCGGTCAAACGATTGACGAAGGATCGGCCAAGTTCGAAGGTCTCATAGGTGATACCGATCTTGCGCCCGTTTGAGGTGTCCCGGTATCTCTCAAATAGAACTCGTTTAAAAAGTTCAGCGGAAGGCTTTGAGGTTTTCGACACTGTGCCTGCCGGTTCGTTCAATGGGCACTCGGGCGTGGCCGGCGGCGGCGTAGCGTTAGCCCAGGCTTTTATATACGGGACTTTTACATACGACTCTCTGCCTATGCCGCCGTCCGCGTTATCGCAGAGTACACGATAAGCATCTGCGCCTTCAGCGACCATCATGTCCTTGATGACCGTGCATTTCTCGAACCACTCATCCGCGATCATCGAGGCGGGAGAGGCCAGCACGCGCTCGCCGACCTTAAAGCGTCCGGCCTGAGGTTTGTTATTCCCCGGCGGTCGAAGTTGATTGTTTCCCGCTCCAGCTTCCTGTGATGCACTATTCTTTACCGATTCAAGCGGTTTCCCGTTGAGCTTACAGCCGCCGAGCTGGATCGCGTTTAGAATATGCTCTTTTCGAACCTCATCCTGAAAACTGGACGAGGGCGTATAGAGATTGACGAACGATACCTGGTAGTTCTTTTCATTCGGATCGCTCAAAACCTTGAAATTGTGCGGCCAACGCGGGCATTCGTAAAGCTGGTTGAATTGAACCTGGGTTTGAGCCGCAACATCATGCGCCGTGAGCTGAAATCCAACAACTACGAGTACGGCAAACAAGAATCGTGCTTGCCATTTTGAGTTTGTTTCTTTTTTCATCTGATCTCCTAAAGCGCCAGTCGACACTTGTTAGTAAGGCTACGGATTTCAGAATGTCCGGAGGGTACCAGAGAAGCTGAGAAGAGCGAGCTTAACACCGTTCATTGACAACTATACACTTAAGCCGATACATTTCCATACTAACATTGCCTCATCACGAGACCTCATCTGCATACAGCGCGGTGAATGCCGCTGCCAGTCCGGTTCAAAGAAATCTTTTGCTTATATCATGCAATCCGCGTGGAGATGATCCAGAAGTGCCCGAATGGGTCTTCGATCCGGCCCTGCCTATAGCCATAGGGCTGATCCTCCAGAGGAAAGATAATTTTAGCTCCTAAGGATATAGCCTGATCCCACACCGCATCGGCATCTTCAACATTAAGGGTAATGAGCATGGTCGTACCGCCGAGTGATTGGGGGCTGAAGTTACGCCATTCGGGTGATTCTTCGGATAGCGAGATCATCGAGTCTCCGATCTTGATTTCGGCACTGACGATTCTTCCAGCCGGATCCGCGGCGAGCCCCAGTTCATGTGCGCCGAAGGCACGCTCTCCGCGACGCCTTTTAAATAGATACGCGGCGAGGCGGTGTGGAAGCCCTGCGGTATCGGATTTACCTTGCCTGCCATGATTCTCGGTCCACCCTGCCTCGATAGCAGTCCTTAGCAGTGAATATCGGACGACTGGCGACCGAAACAGCGTGAATTCGGCGTCTCGCGGTGCCCGGAATGCAAAAGGTCGAACGCGCCTACACGTTCGCCTTCATGGGCCTCCAAGACGTCCGAGAGCTGGCCAGCTTCTTCGAACGCAGCGTGTCCGCCTGAGGTCGCTGTCGGCGGGGCGTTTTAGACCTCTAATGGTAGCGTATTTAGAGGTACAACACTTCTCAGAAAGCACGAGCCTGTCGCCGTACCTGAAATATTCACGGGACTGCTTCCAGTATGAAATTACGGCTTCGGCGGCGCGACTCCTTGACTCCAGTTCTCGTTTTTGTTGCTGAGATCCGCCATATGGCATCGCCACTCGCCGAAGGTCGTTTTGTAGCAAAATCCTTTCGCCTCAGGCTCATTCGTGCGGTTGCAATTTTTGCCCGGTGCGCTGACCGTAAAATTTGGATTTACTTCATAGCACTGATAGCTGACCAGACCGCCGCGAATCGGATAGAGTGGAAATCTAACGTTAATTTCCGGGACGTTTAAATCCATGTTCGGGTTATAAGGACGACTGCCACCGACTTCGACTTTGACATTTTCGACCAAATATAAATACGGACCGCTGACCTTTTCGCGCTCGCAGATCACATACTTCGCCGCGAGAGCCGCCGTGATCGCGCCTCCTGACGGAGCTTTTTTGTCTTTGCAGGTCTGCGCGTCGCGCGTTCCGTATTTGTTGGTTTTGGTTGTTTCTTTGGGATCGTCGGCGGCTGGGGTGTCTTTGCCCGCTTTATTTTGGGCTTGACCGTCGGCATTGTTTCGCTTGTTGGTCTGCGCCTCAGCCTTTGCGGGACGGATATAGTCTACATACGTCATAGCATCAGAGGATGCGCCGTCAAACCGTATATAAACCTGCCCGTTGGTTTCTACTTTGCGAACTTCAGCTTTAACCCACTCTCCATTTTGCATTACTTCAACTCGGTCGCCGACTCTATAGGTCGTTTGTGCGACGGTGTTGAGACTGCCGACAACAAGCAAAACGACGATTGCGACTGCGACGTGTAAAAACTGGGTTTGCCGATTCGATATGGTTTGTTTTTTCATTTTCATCCTCCTCAATGACCAAATTTGATCGCGTCATTTATCACATTATGATGGGGCAATGCCGGGTGTTTGATCAAGCAAATCTGTGGGAGCTACGGTAGCCCAACGCCGGGATCACCTGTTAGGCCGCGCGGACGATAGCGGCTCTACACTTTGATACCAAACGCCGTGTATACTTCCTCGACTTCTTCCCTTTCGGTCGAACTGCTGCGACGCAGACCCGTTGGAATGGGCATTGGCGCTTTGTGGCGTTTAGGCACCTTCCGCAATCCCATTTCGACTACAAGCCTCGCTAATCAGAGCATCGAACAATTCCTCGGGTTTGGAGGCAAGCGACTCTACTAGCGCAGCGGCCCACGAGCATCCGGAAAGTTCAAAGTGGCGTTTCCATTCAGGCCAAGCCAACAGCTCTGATACAGACATATCGTGCCCACCACCACGGTCCGCCATACCGCCACCGATCGACTCTCCGACCCGGAACGGTTTGCTGCTATATGGTGCTAAATACACACCATAAACATGATGTCGCTGGTCTTCTGTCGTGGGCGCCTGATTTTTATAACTCAAACGTATAACCTGATGCTCTAACCGCTCTTGATCTATTGGCCTTGATCTTTCATGCAAATAATCAGCGTCTGCCTTCCCTCCATCCGGCCAGAAAACTCCGTCTGCAGAAACCGTAAAACGCTTCATATGCTGTGGATACGCGAGCTTATGCCAACCCTTATCATTGTAAAGGGATGAGGTATCAAAGACACGATACTCCGGCCCAAGAAATTCCAGGATCAGTTGAAAATGCTCGTTTGGCACCGCTCGCTTTAGATGATGTTTGCTCATGGCATCAAGTGGCCTAACGACCGCATTGACCTGTTACCCTTTCAACGAACCAATCATTCGATCTTGCGGATGAAAGGTAAGTTATTCCCGCTCCGGTTTCTAGGCCAGCCGCCATGCCCACCAGGTGTAATGATACTCGCGCTCTTCAACCCTAAATGCTTGACCGCATAGAGCACACTCACATTCATAATGATCTACCCACTTGTTGTCTTCAATTCGGATCGCGCCAGTAATACGGATGTTTCCCGCTTTGTGCTCCCTCTCTGGATCATAAAGGTCATCCAGAAGATAAAGCCTGCAAAGGCATTCCTTTGACGTCTTAACAAACTCCAGCTTGCGGATCGCAAAATTAAGATGGGTTGAGTTGGAGCGCAGGGCTCCGCCCAAGGATACCCCTGTGGTTTTCTGCTTTATCTCCTCGAGATGGCTGGCCAGATATTTGAGTTCCTCTATCTCGCGCAACTCCCTAATCGCACCGGAGCTAGACCAAATTCTGTGTGGATCTTTGGAGGTTAGGTCTTCGAGGAGGCTCATTAGTTTTTGGGCTCAACGGCTGAGACGCCGCGGGCCGGGAGCGTCGCCACGACCAAACAAGACACGGAAACGAGATACTGCAGGCCGTGCTTCACGCTCCGGCGCTATTTGAGTTTAAGCGTGGTATCGATGTCCTGACGGAGCTGCTTAAATTTTGATTCGGCCGGGCTGCCGCCCACCTTCACGCTAATACCGTCCAGATGCTCGCGTGTGCGGGAATTGATCTTCATTTGGAGGCTTCTCCAATCTGCGTTCTTGCCCTGGGGTGCCGCGTCGATGGCATCTAGTTTTCCTTTCAGATCGGCCTTCTTCGACTCCCATAGTTTTGCTGCCTTCTCGATACCGGCCTCTGTCGGATCCGCTGCGACAGTCTTTGAAAGCTCAGCCATAAATGGCTCGATCGCCGCGCCATACGCCTCTACC
>DATLNN010000055.1:0-3350 GCA_035536695.1 Pyrinomonadaceae bacterium
AAGGTCGAAATTCTGCGACAGATCGCCCTGAGCAACTGCGCCGATCACTCGTGCAACCTCGGCTGTAGGCAGAGCGAGATCGGCTATGAGCGTATTGACCGACCAAATACACGAATCCCATCCGCCCGCGGCATCTCGCAAGAATGCCCTCTCCGAAAGCTTGCCTTCCTTGCCGACGACCTCGCTGATCCGCCCAAGCTCGCGCGTCAGCTTTTCATTTTTTTCTATAATCGAGTTGAGGGTTTTATAAACTTCACCGGTCAAACCAAGCTCTTTCGGGAGACGGCCGGAAAAATCGCCCTGATCGACTTGGCGAAGGATCGCCAACAGCTTCTTCGGAGCTATCGCCGGCGCGGCATGATTTCCATCCGACTTCCTGCCGTTCGTTTTAGTTGATCTGTTTGAGTGCAGGCCAGGATTGGAGCGTTTCGTGGAAATTGCGGACATAGTTTTCTCCAGAATGATATTGATACTTCGTGGACTTTACGGACTCGCGAGTGGTTAGGGAGATGATCCGCGAGATTTAGAGTCCGGTGACGCTATGGAAGTATTATAGGTTGGAATTGTCTTCGAAGAAAGCAAAATTATCGGACACCGAGATCGCTTACCTTGGATCGTCTGTTCTGGTATTATATCGGCACATCAACATGCCGAAGAAGGTACTTATAATCGAAGATTCCGGTGACATCGGAATGGCACTCAAACTTTTAATAAAGTTCGAGGGCTACGATGCGGTCGTCGCGAGCAGCGCAGCCGCAGGGCGCGACCTGGCGCTGAAAGACCGGCCGGATCTTATTATTATGGACATCCGGCTGCCAGATGAAGATGGTATAGTGCTCACGCGCAGCCTCCGGGCTTCACCAGAAACGAGCGATACGCCTATCGTATGCGTGTCGTCTTATACCAGGGGACTCGAAGATGAAGCATTGATCGCGGGTTGCAACGAGGTATTCAGCAAGGTTACGTTCATGGAGTCGTTTCATGCGACTCTCACGAAATATCTCGGCAGAGCATAATTTCAACTCCGATGGGCGGCTCCATTCTCAACATGCCATCCAGAGCCGAAAACTCTTCGGTAATCATTCGTCCGATCGAAACTGTTTCAGAAATGCGCGCGGTAGAGGATCTGCAGGTTGCGGCTTGGGGCGACGCCGAACGCGATGTCGTCCCGATGAATCAACTTGTGGCCGCGCGCTATGTAGGCGGAAGTTTGATAGGGGGGTTCGACCATCAAACGCTGGCCGGTTTTGTCTACGGGTTTTACGGGCACATTGACGGCGAGTTGGTTCATCATTCGCACATGCTGGCTGTCCTGCCCAGGTGGCGCGGCCACGACCTCGGATTCCGGTTAAAGCTTGCCCAGCGCGAGGCTGTGCTCGCCGACGGGTTTACGAACCGGATCACGTGGACATTTGACCCGCTGCAATCGGTAAACGCGCATCTCAACTTCACGAAACTCGGCGTACTCTCCGACACTTACAAAGTAAACGTTTACGGCGACAACTCGGCAAGTTTTCTCCATCAAAACGGCACCGATCGGTTGTTTGTGACTTGGCTGCTCGATAGCCCTAGGGTCTTGGATATCCTCAAGGCCCCGCCCCAAAAACCCGAAGAAGATCAAGGTGAGATCGTCCAACTGCTGCGAATATCGGCATCCAATTCGCCGGTTAAGGGCGGGCCCCTCGATGACCTGTCGCGGGCTGCGTCTGTCTCGATCGAGATCCCACTCGACATCGATCGGATCGAAAATAATGACTCAGGACGGGCCAGGGAATGGCGCGAGCAAACTCGATATGCATTCACCCGGGCCCTCGACGCGGGCCTCGTGGTCGCAGATTATCGGATAACGGTAACGAAATGCGGGACTTACATACTTAGGCGTGGCTCGTTGGAGGATGCGGCGAAGTCCGTTCACCGCCGAGGTGATTAAAACCGTCGAACCTCACCTTTAGATCATTTCTCCGCCGACGTTCCGCAGGCCTTGCTTCTCGGCCCGTTCATTATCGAGCTCGGTGAGGATCAGCGCGTCACTAATTTTCTGGCCGCAGTTGTCCGTGGGGAATTCCTCCCGCGAACCACACCTTATCTCATCTTCGATGAGAGATACTATAATGAAACGTGAAGAGAGGATCTCACAGTTCAAGCTTTTAAGAAGGAGAGAATTTGCCGAAGGTCGCAAAGTCGCAAAGAAGAAGAACGCAAAAAGAGCAAAGGCGGCACATACGAGCATAAGCTTCAAAAATGAGAACGGACGGCTGTGTATCCGGGCTAAACAAAAGAGGCCGGCTCTCGCCGACCTCGAATCCAAGCTTTATGGTAAACCCTAGAAGTCGAAACGCAGTCCCAGGCGGATCTGCCGCGGGCGTAGGGCTCGTGTCGGAACGAGGAAACCGCCGCGCAGCTCTTCGAGCTGGGCAGGGGTTGGGTTTGCGACCGCCGCCGTGTAGTTAATGAACTCGGCGCCGAAGCTGAACACCGTCGCGTTCAGAACATTGTTAAACTCGATTTGCGGGCGGAGCCGGTATCTTTCCGAAAATCTGAATTCGCGGCTCACATTTAGATCGAAAATGAACTGCTTCGGCCCGTTACCAGCGTTACGCGGGAGGTTGCCGCCCCGCCCTATCGGGGCTAGGGTGAATGCACGCACCAAGTCCAGGTTGACGGGATCGTTGACGTCCCGGAAATTGATATCCGACAAGCTGCCACTGAAATCCGGACGATCGCTGTTAACGTCGTCAAGATTCCGATCGTCAGGGTCTTGGCCGCCATTCGAAATGTTAAACGGAGCGCTCGAGCCGAACCGTAAGATCGGCGAGAACCGTAGACCTCCTAGCCATTTTGGTGTATCGAACAAGCCTGACAGAGCGAAACGGTGCCGGCGATCGAGCAGGCTCCGCGAACGCTCCGAACGAAAATCGCCCGCGATCTGGGCCGACGAGGTATTTACGATGCCGTCATCTTCGAGCGACGAAAGCGTATAAGCAAACCTGAACGAGGTGCCGAATCCGCCGCCCAGGCGCGTGTACCGGCGGCGCAACTCAAGGACCAGCCCTTTGTACCAGCTGTAGCCGATCGACCCGACCTGCTCGGTTTGCCCGGCAGTGGGCACTGGCCTGAGAGAGGTTGCGATCGTTAGCGCCCGGCCGTATGGGGTCGTTGCCGCTGTCGACCGATTCTGGGAGTTTAGATTGTAGAACGTCACGCCATCTGCTATACGCGTGTCGGGCGCGGTGAGGCCGGCGAACTCAAATCGAATATTTCCCGTGGTAATGCCCCGGTTCAGATAGTCCGCAAGATCGTCAAAACCCGCGGGTATCACAGGTGCGTTAGTATTAGTTTCGCGCCAGAGC
>DATLNN010000056.1:0-3818 GCA_035536695.1 Pyrinomonadaceae bacterium
CATTACCCAGCCTATTTTTATGCCGCGGTATTGTCGCACGAGGCCCAGGATAGTGCGAAAGTTTATAAATACTCGACCGAGCTTAGATCCATGGGGCTAGAGCTGTTGCCGCCGGACATTAATCAGAGTGACGAGGGGTTCACGCCGGTCGGTAATACCGTGCGTTATGGTTTGACGGCTATAAAAGGAATGGGCTCGACCAGTGTTCAGGCGATCGTCGAGGCACGAAAGGCTGGCAGGTTCACATCTCTCTTTGATTTTTGCGGCCGGCTAGGGACCGGCATGGTCAACCGGCGCGGGCTCGAGAGCCTTATCGGTGCCGGCGCATTTGATTCGATAATGGCCGACGACGTTGAGATCGGTATGGGGCGGGCGCAGCTTAACGCTGCGATCGAACAGGCCCTGCAGCGAGGTCAGCGAATGTCTGAAGACCGCCTTCGCGGCCAAAGCGGCCTGTTTGGTACAGTTGAAAGCGAGGTCAATGGGCCGGGTGATTCCCTGCCTCTTGCTGAGGCATGGCCCCAGACAGAGATCGCGAAGAGAGAGAAAGCGGCAGTTGGGTTTTACCTTTCCGCACACCCGTTAGATGAGTACAGCGATCTGTTGCGCGGTATAAAGCTGCGAAATATCGCTGAATTTGAAGATCTGAGATCGGGAGATTTTGTAGCGATCGCGGGTATGATAACCGGATTGCAGATACGCACAAGCAAAAGAGGCAACCGCTTTGCACAGTTTCGTTTTGAGGACCGGTCGGGCGGGATAAAAGGAGTGGTTTTAGGCGATAGCTTTAATAAGCTAAGCATGCACCTTGCTGATGACGGGATGTTCATTGCCGAAGGAAACATCGAGGCCGCAGAAGGGCAGGAACCGACGCTTAAGATCAATGAGTTAAAGCCTCTGGATGACGCCGTCGCAAACCGTGCATGTTCTGTCAACATCGTGCTCGCGAACCCTGCTCCGGACGAGGCATACCTTGAAGATCTGTACGCTATTTTGGAACGCGAGCGCGGCCGATGCGAGGTATTCCTGACGATGAGAGCCGGCGATGCAAAGGTAAAGCTGCATGCGTGCGCCCTTGGTATTGCGGGCAGCCGCGCGCTTCAACAGGAGCTGGAGCATCGCGGCTGTAAAGTCACCTGGGAGCATGCGGCATGACTAGCTGCCAGAAGACCTCCCCGTTTTTTTCGTCAAGGCAGGCGCGAATGCAATTCGGGCCACCCTGGCGAGGCATTGATCAAACCCTATGACTAAAACGGCAATGGATCGTGTTCAAACGGCCCGGCATCCTGATCGGCCTTATTCGATGGATCTGATCTCGACGATCTTTACTGACTTTGTCGAGATACACGGTGACCGGCGATATTCGGACGATCCGGCTATGATCGCCGGCTTTGCAAGGCTTGATGGAGCGGAAGTTTGCGTGATCGGCCAGCAGAAGGGCCGCGATATCAACGAGCGACGTCATCGAAACTTTGCGATGTCAAAGCCCGAGGGTTACAGAAAAGCCCTGCGGATGATGCGCACGGCGGAGAAATTCGGACGCCCGGTCATAACGATAATCGATACCCCCGGGGCATATCCGGGGATCGATGCCGAGGAACGAGGCCAGGCGGAGGCTATCGCATATAATCTACGAGAAATGGCCGGGCTAAAGGTACCGATAATTGTTGTCGTACTTGGCGAAGGCGGTTCCGGCGGCGCCCTCGCGATCGGGATCGGCGACCGCGTAATAATGATGGAGAACGCTGTCTATTCGGTCATCACACCTGAGGGATGTGCAGCTATCCTATGGAAATCAGCCGATAAGACGCCGCAGGCTGCCGAAGGCCTGAAACTTACCTCTGACGAGTTAAAGAAGCACGACATAATCGACGAGATCATTCCCGAGCCTGAGCCCTGGGCAATGCCGGATAATGGCGATAAGAAGAAGCAAGCGGCATTTGACAAGATTTGCCAGAATTTGAAGAAACGCATTGTCCGCGAGACCCGGGCTCTCGCGGACATAAGTCGTAAGCAGCTGTTAGAGGAGCGCTATCAGAAATTCAGAAAGATGGGCGAATGGCTCTAGACCCAGATGTGGTCCGCATCATTCCCGCCGGCCGTTTCGCGCCAGACTAAAACGGTATATCGTCGTCAACCGAGGCGGGTGCGGCAACAGGAGCGGATGCACTGCCGGACGAAGCTCCCGATGGCGACGACGTCTGCTGCGGCGGACCGCTGTGGGTGGCGTTATCCTCTCGGTCGTAGTTGCCGCCGCCGCTGTCTTCGCCGCTGCTTTCGCCGCGGCCAGCACTAATAAAATGCATATCAGTAGCCTGCACGCCTAATGTAAATCGGTTGTTGTTATCACGGTCGGTCCATTCTTCGACCTGAAGACGGCCTTCAATATAAACGGGACTCCCTTTTGACAGATATTTTGAGGCGTTCTCGGCCAACCGCCTCCAAAGGGTGACCTTAAACCACGTAGTAACGTCCTGAAACTCACCGGATTTATCCTTTTTCCTTTCATTTGTCGCCACGGAGAAGCTGCACACCGCATCGCCCTGCGGTGTATAGCGGAGTTCGGGGTCTTTGCCGAGATTTCCAACGAGAATTATCTTGTTAAATGACATACGGTTCCTCTCAATCCCTTGAATAAATATGTAAACTATTGTCTGAGTTTAGCCATCAATATAACACGACTTCGGCGTACGCTAAAACTCTGAGGATCTGAACTTTGCCGTCGCGAAACTTGTAGACGATGCATCGCCTTTCTCTTGGTCAAATCGTTCTAGTACTGATTTTGTGCCTGTTCCTTTTAATGGGAACCGCCGCCCCACAGGCACGATCGGAAGATGAACTTGTTGCAACGCGGTGCTGGTCTTATCCCTTAAACAGCGCCGGCGCGGTTACCTTTACGCCGGACGCCGACCGGGTATTTTTGGGTATGGGGGGTGCTCGCGTAGAGGCCGTTGCTGTCGACGGCGCCAAACTATGGTCAACCGAGTTGGGTGGCGATATCATCTCGAACATTTTGCCGCGAAAAAACACTCTATTCGTTGCAACGGCCGGGCCGCTCACTGGTGATGGAAAATCAGGCGAGGGCATGCTCCGGGCTCTAAGCCGCGAAACCGGCATAACTCTGTGGACGCTAAAACTTTCGAGCGCCGCCAGACATTCCCTGCACGGTCTTAACGAAGATCTCGTCATTGTTTCGAATAATGGTGTTATTCAGTCTGTTGACGCCAAGACGGGCGCGGGAAAGTGGAAACGCGAGATCGCAGACGGTTTTATGGCGTCGCCCGTCTTTACCAAGGAGAGTGTGCTCGTTGCGGCCAGCGGCAAACAGGTCTTTGGAGTGCTTTTGGCAACTGGTGAGATAGATTCCATGCGCCGATCGCAGGTAGCTATCACTGCACTCGCTGAGACCTCTGGGGGCGAGTTGGTCACCGGCGACGAGCGTGGCAACATCACCGCGTATATTCGTGGAAGCGACAAAGTTAGCTGGCGTTTTAAGGTTGGCGGTCAGATATCAGGATTGTTTGCACAGGGCGACAACCTGATCGCCACCTCGCACGATAACTTTGTATATTTCATCTCCAGCAGAAATGGCGGCGTTATATGGAAAAAGCGCCTGGGGGGTCGCGTTTCACACGTTGCGACCGTGGCGAATAAATACGCCCTCAGTACAAGTTTTGAGGAACACGGTGCTGGTATTACCGAACTCTTAACTGGAAAACCACTCGGGAATATTCTGCTGGGCAATGAGGAATCAATAACGGCCGATCCCTCGGTTTCGGCAGGCCGTCTCTTTATTCTGACCACACAATCCCTTCACG
>DATLNN010000057.1:0-6931 GCA_035536695.1 Pyrinomonadaceae bacterium
ATCGTGCGGTCACTGTTTCAACGCTGGCGGAGGCGCGTGCGTTTGCGACCGCCGGGTTTGCGGATATTACTTACGCAGTGCCGGTCGAGCCGGGGAAATTTGACGAATGTGTTGAGATCGTTCGCAACGGAACGAGGCTGAACGTGCTAACCGATGACGGTCCCACGGTTGCTGCTCTCGACGCGGCCGCGGGCAAAGCCGGCGTGCGGTTCAATGTATTCGTAAAGATCGACGTCGGCTATCACCGCTGCGGCGTCGAGCCTCACACGGACGAGGCCGTCGAAATTCCGCGGCAGATCGCTGATGCAAAACATCTCGAATTTGCGGGGATCCTTACCCACGCGGGTCACTCTTATAATGTGAAAACTAGGGACGAAATCGTCCGGATCGCCCGAGAGGAGCGCGACTGGATGGTTCAGCATGCCGAGCAGTTACGCTCGCGCGGCATCGAGGTGCCGGTGGTGAGCATCGGGTCGACGCCGACCATCACTCACGTCGACCATCTCGACGGTATCGACGAGATCAGGCCCGGTAATTACATTTTTTTCGATGCGTTTCAGGCCACGCTAGGCAGCTGTACGTTTGAGGACACCGCGCTGACCGTCCTTGCGTCCGTGGTGCATCGCGATCGTGGGCGCCGAAAGATCATTACTGACGCCGGCGGCATAGCTCTTTCCAAAGATCGCGGCCCGGTCGATCTAGACCCGCCATGCGGATACGGCCGCGTGCTCGACCTCGAGGGTTTGGACACGGGCGCGCGTATAACCTCTGTTTCGCAGGAGCATGGAACGTTCATCGTGCCTCCGGAAGTCAACTTTGATGCGTTCCCGGTCGGGGCCCGGGTGCGTATCCTCGCTAACCATTCGTGCCTGACGGCAGCTCAGCACGAGTCATATAATGTTGTTGAGGATGGCCACATCATTGATCGCTGGGAGATCCACCGCGGCTGGTAGAGTGCCTTAGACAGGTCGTAGGCAGGTGAACACTCTGAAAAGATATCTGCTCGAACAATTTGACCGCTGCTATAGCCAAAATGGCTGGTTCGTCGCGATCCGCAACGCGGTGGACGGATTGACTGCAGAAGAGGCCTTATGGAAACCCGAGGGCGCGGACAACTCGATCTGGCAAACGCTCAGCCATTTAACCTATTACAACTACGCGTACGTGGAGCGGTTCAAGGGCTACGACTTCGAATACGACATCGCTGATAACGATGCAACGTTTACGGCTGGCGAGCGCACTGACGAGGGATGGGCTGCCGAGGTCACTCGGTTCGATGCGGTGATGAATGAATTTCGCGGCCTGATCGAGAAGGCGGACGAGTCAAAACTCGACGAACTTGTCTCGGCGCAAAACGCGCGGCCGTGGGCCTCGCTGATCGCCGACATCAACGCGCATAACGCGTATCATGCCGGGCAGATACTCATGCTCAGAAAGCTGCAGGGGAGCTGGGATAGGGTACGTGGCGTTTCCTAGTGAGCTGTCCAAACTGTGTCGTCGGCATAAAGGATGCGTGCTATAACGATCTTTTCCAGTAGGCCGTCGCGCTCATTTTTGCCGAGCGCATAAACGCTGATCGTTTGTGTCGGCGGTGACGACGCTAGTACAGACAGCTCCTTTCTTTTACCAGCTCCTACGCTCTCAACGCTTGTAAACTCGCGGCGGCCGAGCTCAGCACCACTGGCGGCATCAATAAAAATGTAATCCCAATCGATCTCTTTTATCGCTTTTCCGGCGTTGTTCAAGGTCACTTTGTAACTAAAGACATAACGCGGCGGCGGTGGAGGTTTCTGCTCGTCCTTCGTCGCCCGAATGGTGCGCTCTTCGAGAGCCGAACGTTGGATATTGCGGCGTTCGATCGCCAGACGATTACGCATTATGAAGAAATTCTCGCCCGTTGCGTTGAACGGGTCGCGTTCCCAGCCGATCCGCTCTTTTGACCAGCTGTGCTTTACGATCTCGACCGCCGGCGGAGCTTCGCCTTGGGCCTTAACAGCAAGGGCTGCGGCCAGCAGCACGAAAAAGCTAGAGGCTATACGGACGCATCTCATTGATCTACCCCCTGGATCAGGTGAGTATTTGCGCCGATTTTCCTCCTTATTCGGCGTCTTGTCAATACAGACCGCGGACCGCACGCCGCAGCTTTGCAACAACGTCGTTTCCGGGCGTTGCCGTCACATCGGTGTTGAAGACGAGAATAGATGCTAGCCGTTTGTCAGGATCGAGATCGATGTAGCTGATAAACCCATTCTGGTCCCCACCGTGGCCGAGGTGGCGCGTACCAATCCTGGTGTCCAGAAAAAATATCAAACCGATGTCGGTCGTAAAGCCGCGATTGCCGTTGGCATCGGTCTCGGTTTTCAACTGCGGCCGCCACATTTCCTCGAGCGACGATCGGTGGAGGACGGTGTCGTAAATATCGCGTCCTGCCGCGTCGCCGAGCAGAAAGCTGACATACTTCACCATGTCGGCTATGGGCGAATTGAGCCCGCTATTCGACACCGTTATTCCCGTGTTTGCGTCGAACCGGCCTTCCGTGCGTTTGCCGTCTCGTATGTAATACGAATGCGATCGGTGCTTTAACAGGTGAGGGGGCGTCGCGTCGAAATAGCTGCGGTGCATCTCTAACGGGCGGAAAATGTTCTTATCGATATAAACTTCGTAGTCCTCGCCCGAGAGCTTCTCGATAATGCGCCCAAGAAAAATAATACCCGGGTTGGAGTAGCTGAACTTGCTGCCGGGCTTGAACAAGATCTCCGTAAACGGAAACATCGCGACGAGCTGCGAGTACTCGGTCGGTTCAAATGGTTCCCAGCTTTCTCCTTTGTCCCAGGGCCATGTCGAGCCGCGAAATCCGGCCGAGTGCGTCAGCAGATGGCGGATCGTTATCTCATCCATCGAGCCAAACTTGTTATGAACGGCACGAAGCTCGGGCAGGTATTTGGTAATGGGATCGTCAAGCTTTAACAGGCCGCGGTCGCGAAGCTGCATGATCGCAATGCCCGTAAACGGCTTTGTGTTCGAGGCCCAATGATAGATGGTGTTCTCGTCGACGGGCTGATTCTTTGACACATTTGCCCAGCCGTATGTGTAGTGCGCGGCGGCCTTGTTACCCTTAACCGCGACAAAGCTGCCGCCGACCACGCCCGCATTGCGGAGCTCGTTTTCCCACAACGTTTTGAATTCTCTCAGCTTTGCATCCTGGGCTTTCATAACGGTCACGGGTCCGATCAGGGCTAGTCCGGCGGCTAAGCAGCACGCGGCAATGCGTTTCATCCTGGTTACCTCAAGCTTGATTTTTGGCAGTCTCGAAAATGATAATGATGAGCTTGCGATAACACAAATATGCGCGCCGCTCACCTCGCATTTGGCCTCGGCCTTTTCATTGTTTTTACAGTGACCGGCAGCTATATGCGCGTCGACTTTCCGGATAAGGACGCGATACCGCAGGAGCTGCGTTTGCTGATGCGCTCGCGGCACATCTATATACTGTTTTCAGCGCTGATCCACATGTCCCTGGGCGTGTACTTCTCGCTGCGGCCACGCCTTTTCGCAGCGGGTGCTGCAGGTCGGCGGGTCATTTACCCTATTTGGGTCGAGCATTCTGCTCATTTGGGCGTGGTACGCCGAAACATACCAGACGCACCAATTCTCCGATCTGAGCCGCAACGGGATCTATCTTTCGTTAGCCGGGGTCGGCCTGCATTTGCTCGGGGGCATAGGCCGGCGGCAGGCATGACCGGGTCCTTAGCTGTGTATCGAACACCGAGCTGACAATCCAGTCGCTACCGCTCCCGGTTCTGACTTGCTATCATTTACCCGATGAGTTTTTACAACGAAATGAGTGAGGCCGAGCAGTTTGCGAGCCGCGTAATAGCCGATCACGCGCGCTCCACGGCCTTCGCAATAGCGGACGGTATCCTGCCCGGCAACGAGGGGCGGAATTATGTTCTCAGGAAGATAATGCGTCGGGCGATCTATCACGGACGCGAGCACCTCGGCCTGCACGAGCCTTTTTTTCATAAAGTATGTGATTTTGTCGTGGGCCAGATGAGCGGAGCTTTTCCTGAGCTTGAGATCCAGCGGGAATTTATCGCGAAAATGGTCCGGCTCGAAGAGGAAAGGTTTGCGAACACAGTCACCGTCGGGCTTTCGCGGCTGAACGACCTTGGAATATCGGTGTCGACGCCTAAGGATGACGATCTGTTTCTTTCGCTCGCGAAACTTTATGACACCTTCGGCACACCGCGTGATCTGATCCGCGTTTACCTGGAAGAAAAAGGGCTCGGGTTTGAAGAGGACGATTTTAACGCGAGATTCGATGACGCCCTGAAAGACCTGCAGCGGCGATCGGGCATCGGCCAGACGACCCGTAAATCTGAGATCAGTCCTGTTTATGCCGAGCTCTTGGCAAAGGTCCGCCTTAACCAGTTTCACGGCTACGACTTTACTCATCTTGAAGATGCGCGTGTCGTTGCGATCCTTGTTGGCGACAAGCCGGTCGATGAATTGATCGAAGGTGAACAGGGGAGCGTCGTTCTCGATCGAACGCCATTTTATGCCGAATCGGGCGGCCAGGTCGGGGACACGGGGATCTTGGTCGGGCGAGCGTCAGAGCCACCCGCAGTAGCGGGCGGTTTACCACAGAACCAAGGTGGATTGGAGAATGATATTAAACCACCCGCTACCGCAGGTGGTTCTGACATGCGAGCCACCGTCGCCGACACTTTCTCTCCCGTTGCCGGCCTGATAATCCACAAGGTAACCGTGGAGAAGGGAGTTATAAAGATAGGTGACACGGTCACCGCCAACGTCGATGTGGAGAAACGCGACGCTACGCGACGGAACCATACGGCGACGCACCTGGTCCATGCTGCCTTGAAAGAAGTTTTGGGTACTCACGTCAAACAGGCGGGCTCGGTGGTTGCTCCGAACTACTTGCGTTTCGATTTCACACATTACCAGCCGTTGAAAGCATCCGAGATAGGCGAGGCTGAAGACCTGGTAAACCGGTATATCCTGCAAAACGAGCCGGTTACCACAAACATGATGGCGCTCGAGGATGCGATGCGCTCGGGTGCAGTGGCGATGTTCGGCGAGAAGTACGGCGGTGAGGTCCGTGTGCTCAGTGTCGGTGGCGGCGAATTCTCAAAAGAGCTCTGTGGGGGCACGCATGTACGCGCGACCGGAGATATCGGGTCGTTCAAGATCACTTCCGATGAGGCGATCGCTTCCGGAGTAAGACGGATCAGGGCGATAACGGGCTTTGACGCCTTCGAGCGTTTTCGTGAGGATGAACGGCTTATCGAGGATTCTCTTAACGCGCTGAAAACGCAGCGAGATAACTTGCCGAATGCGATCGCCCGGCTGCAGGAGGAACTGAAAAAGACCCGCCGAGAGATGGAAGATCTGAAGCTCAAGATCGCAACCGGCTCGATAGGCGGTGCAGCCTCGAACGGCGATGAATCCCGTGAGATTGGCGGCGTAAACGTGATCGGCAAGATCGTCGACGGCCTTGACGGAAATGGCACCCGCCAATTGTCGGACACGCTGCTTGCGCGGATAAAGTCGGGCGTGGTGGTGCTTGGCCGCCGGGACGAGGGCAAGGTTGGAATCATTGTACGCGTATCCGCGGATCTCACCGGCAAGATCAAGGCGGGCGATATTATTCGAGAGATCGTCCCCATAATCGGCGGCCGTGGCGGCGGCAAGGCCGACATGGCAGAGGGCGGCGGCACTGAACCCGAAAAACTAGCCGATGCCATCGATGCAAGTTACGACGTAATAGAGCGGATCTTGAGCTAGTCCCGCTGGCACATCCTTTTCTCCTTTCTTTGCGGCTTGGCGGGAGATCTCCCGCAAAGACGCAAAGACGCAAAGGAAGATCGTGTCTAGTATCCCCCAACATCACGCCACGAATATAAAACTTTCCTGAAATTCCAACGTTTAACTAAACAGGCTTTGTTGTTTGAGCACCGTCGCTGAGTGAAATTAGCTGTCACATTTCTCAAGCGTTCGGTGTTTTTGTTTTACGACTCGGAGCGAAATTATGCTAACGGGAGAAAAATTCGGACGATACGAGATCCGCTCAAAGATAGGCGAGGGCGGCATGGGTGAAGTTTACTTAGCGCACGACGCCGAACTCGAGCGCAAGATCGCGATCAAGCTGCTGTCGGGTGAATTTACGACCGACGAGGAGCGTCGTGCGCGGTTCCGTCAGGAAGCTCGCGTTATCTCGGCCTTAAATCACCCTAACATCATTACGATCTACGAGATAGGCGAAAACGAGCACGGCAGTTTTCTCATTACCGAATATGTCGAGGGTCGGACGCTTCGCGATGTCATGCGCCGCGACTCGCTGACGATCCCCAAGATCCTTCGCATGGTCGAACAGGCAGCACTTGCTCTGGTCGCGGCACATGCCGAACGTATCGTCCACCGCGATATCAAACCCGAAAACATAATGGTCCGCTCCGACGGCATTGTTAAGCTGCTCGATTTTGGGCTCGCCAAGGCAAACTTGTCGATGAACGGGGGCGAAGAGAACAAAACAATGCCCGGAACGGTCATGGGCAGTGCTCGTTACATGTCGCCCGAACAGGCGCGGGGCCTGGACGTCGATGAGCGGACCGACGTCTGGAGTCTGGGTATCGTCCTGTATGAGATGTTAACGGGCCGTGCGCCGTTCGAGGGTAAGACCGCGACGGACACCATTGCGGAGGTTATTTACAAAGATCCCGAACCGATCGGCCATCTGCTGCCTAATCTGCCCGTTGAACTCCAGCGGATCATTCGAAAGTCGCTGCAGAAGGATCGCGATGAGCGGTACCAGAGCATGAAGGACTTTGCTCTGGACATTAAGGACCTGCTCTACGATTACGAACACGCGAACAGCGGCGACCGCCTCGGCCACACGACGTCTTCACCGCGG
>DATLNN010000058.1:0-2597 GCA_035536695.1 Pyrinomonadaceae bacterium
TACAATCCCAGGGCACAGAGATTCTATAAAAAGAATGGATTTCGCATCGTCGGAAAACACACATTTCAGCTTGGCTTAGATCCACAGACCGACCTGCTGATGCAGCGCGAGCTGTGATGCTTCCGGCCGGGCGCCTCAAGACGTGGGCTTCTTTGAATTCCTAAACAACAACTGGCCCGAGCTGCTCGCTCTCACCCGCGAGCATATCTATCTTGTCTTTATTTCGACGGGGCTGGCTATCCTGCTCGGCATGCCGCTCGGCGTTTTGCTCACGAGAGTCACATCTATACAAACGCCGATACTCGGGTTTGCCAGCATTATGCAGACCGTGCCAAGCCTCGCCTTATTCGGTCTGCTGATCCCGGTCCCCTTCATCGGTGGTATCGGCGCCCGGACGGCGATCATCGCGCTCGCACTTTATGCTCTGCTGCCGGTGATACGAAACACCGCTACCGGGATCGCCGGAATCGACCCGAGGCTCACAGAGTCGGCCATTGCTATGGGCATGACTGGCTCGCAGCGGCTCAGAATGGTTGAGTTACCGCTCGCCGCGCCCGTTATCCTGACCGGCATCCGCGTTGCCGTGGTCATTTCTGTCGGAGTCGCCACGGTCGCGGCCGCCGTCGGTGCGGGCGGACTCGGAACATATATTTTTCGAGGCTTGCGGCAGAACGATAACAACCTTCTTGTCGCCGGTGCTCTCGCCTCAGCGATCCTCGCGCTGCTATGCGACTTCGCTTTGGGTCAATTCCAGCAGAGCTATGAGATCGGTGGGCGCCAGAAATCCCGCCGCCGCCGTTTCGTTGCAGCGAGCATCGGCGGAATTCTCGCCTTAATTGTTGGGTTTGGCGGCCTCACGAGTTTGAGGTCGGAAACTTCAAATTCCGAAGGCAAGAGAAGCATTGTCGTGGCCTCCAAGGATTTTACAGAATCAATAATTCTGGCCGAGATCCTATCGCAGATGCTCGAAGAAAAGGGTGTTGCCGTTTCGCGCCAGTTCGAGCTCGGCGGCAATCTTGCCCACGACGGCCTGTTGGCAGCCGAGATAGATGTATATCCTGAATACACCGGCACGGCCTATACCGCGATACTGAAACATCAGCCGATCAGCGATCCGCAAGTGGTCTATGACTCGACGAAGGCCGAGTATGCAAGCAAATTCAACCTGGTGGTGTGCCCTCCGCTCGGCTTTTCGAATGATTTTGCGATCCTCGTTCGCGGAGAAACGGCCCGGAAGAACAACTTGAAGACCATTTCAGACGCGGTTCCACTGGCTCGGGGCTGGCAAGCGGGCTTTGGACAGGATTTCATGTCACGGGCGGATGGATACCAAGGCTTCCGGAGGGCCTATGGCTTCGATTTTACAAAGCAGCCACGCGAAATGGACCTTTCGCTCACATATCAGGCATTGCAATCCGGTGACTTAGACATAATAGCCGGCAATTCGACGGACGGTCTCATTCCCGCCCTTGACCTTTTTCAGCTGGCTGATGATCGGCGGTACTTCCCGCCGTACCAGGCCGTATTCATCTCGCGACAGGCATCTAGGGAAACCCTCCAGCCTTTTTTCGAAATTCTAAGCAATGCCGTTTCAACGGACGAAATGCGATCTATGAACTACGAGGTTGATGCGAAAAAGCGTAGCCCACGAGATGTAGCTTCTGAATGGCTTGGCCGGCGATGACCGTTTGCGGGTGACAATCCGCGTGGTAAAATACTAACTACCGGCTTACAGGATCTTGGGGTGTCGAATCGACACGCCCGCGAATCGAAAGCGTTTTTCGAGGAGATGTTATGACAAAGACTACCGGATATTCAGTCGATGAGACCGTTGAAATGATGTGCTCTGGGTGCGATACCGAACAGAGCCACAAGGTCCAGACCGTCACAAAGCAGGGCAAGATCACTAAGGCTGTTTGCGAAACATGCGAGACGGTCAGCGCATTCGCCCGCGGCGTCAAAACCTCCATTTCAATGGGCTCGGGAAAAAATGCATCCCCATACGATCGAATGCGCAAATACCGTAAGGGCCAGGCGATGACGCACGAAAAATTCGGCCGCGGCGAAGTCACAGCGGTCATCGAGCCGCAAAAGATCGACGTACTCTTCGGCGATTGTACGCGTCGGCTCATTCATGCGCAGCCTACCCAAAATGACATTCCGTAGTGATCGGCGGCCAATGTAAGCGGGCGAACATACCTCGTATATGCTGCAAGACATAATTATTACTGTGAACCATACAAACAGGAGAAAACGTTATGTCGACACCAAATAAAGACGAAGTGGAAGGAAAATGGGAGCAAACCAAGGGCTGGGTCAAAGATACTGCCGGCGAGGTAACCGGCGATCGAGAGCTTGAGGCCGAAGGCGAAGCCCAGAATGCAGCCGGCGAAGGGCAGGAGACATGGGGCAAATTCAAGCGCGGCGTAGGCGAGGCAGTAGATTCTGTGGGTGACGCGATCAGTAACGCGGGTGATAGGATCAATAAAGGGTGAGCACCATGCAATGTCCTATAGACCAGGCGGTATTATCGATGACGGAGAGGCAGGGAATCGAGATAGATTACTGCCCAAAATGCCGCGGCGTATGGCTCGACC
>DATLNN010000059.1:0-11252 GCA_035536695.1 Pyrinomonadaceae bacterium
GAGAATGTTCATCCTCTATTCGTCGCGTAATGCTCATCGATGATCTCGCACCAGATATGAGCGATCGTTATGTGGACCTCCTGAATGCGGGCCGTCCTTGCCGACGGAACGACGACACACGCACCGCTCAACGAAGCCAGCCTCTTGCCGTTTGCTCCGGTCATCCCAACGACCTTACACCCCCGGCTACGTGCGGCCATCACCGCGGCCAAGACGTTCGGCGAGTTGCCGCTCGTGCTGATCGCGATAAGGCAGTCGCCGGGAACCGCGAGAGCGTCTACCTGACGCGAAAATATCCTTTCGAAATCGTAATCATTGGCAAGCGCCGTCAGAGCAGACGTGTCGGTCGTCAAGGCGACGGCTGGAAGGGCCCGTCGTTCGGTTTCGTAACGGCCGACGAATTCGGCTGCCATGTGCTGTGCGTCGGCGGCGCTGCCCCCATTGCCGCAGAGTAGGACCTTGTTTCCGGATAAAAAGGTGTGCAGGATCACATCGGCGCAGTCTCTGATCGATTCTCGGTTGTGGGTTATGACGTCTCGAAGTACGGCAAGGTGTTCGTCCAGAGACTTTTCGATCGAGGAGCCTTCCTGCGCGGTTGATGCAACGACCTTACCATTTGTTCGGATGCGCTCCACGATGTCGCTGGATGAGTAACCGTCCTTTAGGGGTAGCGAGAACACCTGGCCGCCGAGCGCCCGGACGAAGTCGGCGCCGATGATCTGATCCTCGCTCCAGTCGCCGCCTTTGACCAACACGTCGGGCTTGAGCTTTTTGATGAGCTCTTCGGGCGTCGATTCGTCAAATATGATGACTTCGTCGACCGCCGACAAGCCGAGCAGAACCTCTCGCCGGGCGGTCTGGTCCTGGACCGGCCGACCAACACCTTTGATGGACCGCACGGACTCATCGCTGTTTATCCCGACAACCAGCCGCGTTCCCAGGGCCTTCGCTCGCTGTAAAAGATCGACATGGCCGGCGTGAATGATATCGAAGCAGCCGTTGGTGAAAACTATCATCGACTTCTAACTTGCAGGCGCCGTCTTGCTGCCGGACAGCAGATGCGCGATCAAGCAGACGAACAATATGCCGACCACGGACGTCAGACCGATCTTAACCAGGGTTGGAACGATCGTTCCGAAAAAACCCTCGTACGAGATCGAGGTCAGCAACATGAAATAGAGCGTCAGCCGCCAGGCGGACGGTTTCTGCCCCTCGACCAGCGACCGGTAAATGACGCGGATGATAACCCCGATGAGTAACATACCCAGGACGACACCCGGGAGCCCGAAATTGCGCAGCAGGTCGCCCATCGGAGTGATCGCGAACGACGATTCGCCGAAATTAAAGTACAGGTCACTATATTTTCTCGGGTCTGAGGCGTAGGGCTTATCCTTCCAGATAATGCGAGGGATCAGGAATGTTGTCGTATCGATCCAGATATTGTCTTGGAGGCCATAGGCCTCCTCATAGGCACGCAGCTCTTCATAGTTTGACACCACGACGGCGACTGAGCTCAGTACATCGAGCCGTTCCGTAATGCGCTCCATGCCGAAAGCAAAACTTTCATAAAGATCGGTGCGCCCGACCTGGTCCACTGTCCGAAAGACGCTATCAGTGTACTGATCGGCGCTTTGCCGGGTTTCGGTTCCCTTAATGTTTCGAAACGTCGAGCCCCAGATCATGCCTGCGATCAAAAAAAGGAACAGAATGACTGCCGCCACTGCCCCCTGTTTGAATTTAAATAGGCGGCCGGAAAGTATGTAGGCGAGGCCCACAAAAGCGAAGATGTGGATCAGGCTACTGCGATTGCCCGCGAAAACGGTCTTTGTCAGGGCCGTCGCCACTAAGATAATGATCACCGGCAGCAGAACGAGACTGAACCGACGTTGGCGGAATATGATATACCACAGTAGAAAACTACCCTCTATCCAGAAGAGAGTGGTCATGTAGACTATGCCTTCCCACTGGGCAATATCCTCGCCCTTTTGAAACCCGAAAACGCCGAGTCCAAAGGCGAAGATCATGTTTATGAAGCCGAGCAGCAACAGGATGATGCCCGGGACGACGAGCGTCGGGGAAGAATAATCGCCTGCCGGCAGCCTGTCCGCGATATAGCCGCCGACGCGCTCGCCAAAGGATAGAAAGTATCCCGCCGTTAGGGAGGCAAACCCGAGGCCAATGATCAGAATTGTGTACGGCAGGTTGTACTCGCTGTCCTGAATGAGCGCAAAGAAATAGGGCTGCGACCAGCCCCCGGCAAGGAATATACCGCCAATGACAAACGCCGGAAAAAGAAACGAAAACGTCGCGAAGACCAGCGGGTCGGCAAAACTGAATCGACCCTTATATCCCAAATAGACGGACGGCGCGATCATTAGAACACCAAGGCCCGCTATCCACGGCAGCAGATACAAGTACGGAAATGCCTCAAAAGCTCCATTCAGCAACAATAGGCCGAACAAAGTGAGGAGGACAGCCACGGCCATCAATGCGACGGCTGGCACCTTGGACCGTTCACCAGGAAGCGGCGCCAAGTTTCTTGTGTATGAGGAGGCGACCTGCATTTATTTCGCGCGACGGCAAACAGCTATGACACCGTCCGACCATTGCGGTGCGATCTTAACGAAAACATCGTTTACAATGTTGAGATACCATGGGTTGTGCGGACGATGTTCCGTGCCTATATCATAAAACAAAAACTCGTCTACCGGGAGTCCATGCCGTTGCAGAAGCAGCGAGAGCGTTGCATAGGAGTAATAAGCGACGTGATCAGGGTGAACCGGTTCTTGCCGGCCGCGCCTACCTCGAAGGCCGTAATATAGAAACCGCATTCCGCAATAACCGTTGATCGTCGTGATCACTAATTTGGTGTCTGCGTTCATAAAACGCTGGATGCCGGTTAGGAAGAGGCCGGGATTATTGAGGTGTTCTATCATTTCACCGGCGATGATCACGTCGAAGGCCTCATTGGAAGCGACTTCTTCAAGCCGCTCCAAATCAGCCCGAGAAAGGTTGGCAAAACCGTTTTTAGCGAGTATGTCCAGGCCCGGCTGGTCATAGTCAAAACCATGCAGTTCGGAGGCGATCTCCTGCAGATCCGAGTGCAGCAGCATGTTCTTGTCCAGCGAGTCTTGTGTATATGGATAGTTGGCGCAGCCAAGATGCAGCACCTTGCGATCGGTGCAGACCGCTTTGATAAACTCTACCCTCTGAACAAGCTGCATAATATGTTATCGGCCGAGGACCCGGTTAAATAATATCTTCTCGTCCTCGGTGATAAAACTCAACATCCATAGGATCCCGCAATAAGAAACGCCGCCGGACGTTACCGACAATATCAGCGTTGGCCATGACTGAGGCAAGAGTTGGTTTATACCGTATTCGCAGGCCGCGGCCGCCAATGCGGCGATTGCCAGCAAAGGGATCAAACGGAGCCAGAACCGGATCTGCACACCGTTAAAGAACCAGCGCTCAACGAGAAATATGGAAAGAAATATGACCGCGAATCCGGTGAGGCGCGAAACCGCGACACCAAAATTTCCAAGGTCGTCAGCGAGAGCGATCATTAGCGAAATGCCGATCGAGCTGCAGACAAGCGCTGTCGCGGCATTCCATTGTGGAAACCCGAGACCTTCGGTCATCTGCCACGAGACGGTCATTATTGCGATAAGTCCGAAACAGACGATCTGCAGGATCAGGAGATCCGACGATCTCTCCCTAAAGTCGATGCCCATCCAAAGGTCCATAAATATCGAGGACTGAACTACGACGCTCGCTACAACAAAAACCACTATTAGAGAAATGATCTTAGTTGCTTTCAGGTAAAGCCTCAAAAGCTTGTCGCGCTCGTTTTTTAGCTCACTTGCAAGCGGAAAGATCACGAGCACGAGGCTGGCAATGAAACTATGAAGATAGATACCCAGCAATAATGGGACGGCGTAATAGGTCAGGCTTTCCGTGCCCAAACGCTGGGTGATCCAGCCACGCTCAAACAACACGAGAACATTGGCAAATACCTGGTAAGCGAGGATGGCTGCGCTGTATTTGAGCACTTGCAGCAGCGTTGCTCTCTCAAATTTCAAATGAATTCCGAATTCGGGGAGTAGTTTCCTTGCCGCGATGGCAAAAACTGTGCTCGAAAGCATTAACACGGCAAGATTCCAGCCCAAGAGGGCTCTGAGATCAAATCCTGCATAGGCCAGTCCAAGGTTTCCCAGCGTCAGCGCAAAGGTCATCCCGGTATAGATCTTCGAATAGACGTCAAAGCGTTGAAGCCCTTGCAGCACAGCATTAAAAACCATGTTCAGGCCCCAGAAAAAGATGACGCCTGAGGCTATGTACATTGCGTGGATCGTTCGGTCCTGGGCCTCGGGCTCGATCTGGAAAACATCGCGGACAAGCCAGCCGGCCGAGCCGCAGATCAAGGCTATCCCAGCAAACCCGACTATGACGCTAAGAAAGAAACTGGCTGAGATTACATCGCGGATCTTACCTGTCTCCCCGCTATGGCGATACTCTGCAATGTATTTGGTAATGGCTCGGCCGAAATTAAAGGTGAAGGAATATCCTATAAAGCCGAGGATCAGGGCATAGATCCCATAGTCACGGTTTCCTAGTGAACGGACTATTATAGGCGTTGCGGTCAAATTCAGCCCGAGAGGCAAGACCCAGGTCAGAGCGCCGTAAATAACGTTTCGGACGATACCCTCACCCGTTTGTTTTCCAACGAGTTTCGTCATTCGCGATCACTGTCCACGCGGCCCCTGATATGCGCGATCATTTCAGAGACGACTGCCGTCCGGCCCGGAGTAGGTAGAAGACTATTTTGGGGCGCCCAGCCAAGGATATCTGCGGCCAGCGAGATGTCGGCCTCGGTGTCGAACGCATCATCACCTGATTTTTCTCTGGCTCCGATATGCAACCTGGCCTCGTCGGCCCCGCACAGCGCCCACGTATAGCGGGCGAGGTCATGAAGAACTGTTCCCCGGCCGCTGCCAATATTGATAACCCGACCGACGGCAGGTTCCGCGAGCATTGCCGCAGTGATGGCCATCGCGACATCTGCAGCATAGATATAATCACGCCGCTGGAGACCGTCCGACATCTTGAAGTCGCGATTCAACAAAGCGTGCGTAAGTAATTGTGAGAGAAAGAGCTTATTGGGCTGCCACTCGCCAAACGCCGAGAACACCCGCAGGATCGTCACCGGCAGGCCGGTCGTGGCGAACCTTTCGAGCGCCGCCTCGGTCGCCCGCGTCTTAGAAAGTCCGTAGGCCGAAACCGGCCGGGCTGTCATGTCCTCTTGGAATGGTATCGGCTGATGACCATATTCCGACGCGCTGCCTATGAGTATCACGCGACTGACATCTCTGCCCTCGAGCGAGTTCAGCAAATTGAGAGTCCCTAAATAATTGACGTTTCGGCATTTTTCGCCGGTCGCGTCGTCGTGTCCGGTCACTCCCGCGAGATGGATAACGATTTGAGGTTCGAATGAGTCGACGACGGCCCGGGTATTACCCGGATCGGTAACATCAAGTTTGACGAATTCGGGACCAGATGCCGAACTAAAGGTGGTGATCAAGGGCCGGTAGCCTTGCCCGGTCAACAGGTTCACCACATGGCGGCCGATAAACCCAGTGCCCCCGGTGACAAGTATTCTCTCGAGCGCCGAGTTGGCCATTGTCTAGGCTAATAGATTGCGGTACCAGCCGATGGTACGCTCGAGCCCTTGCTCCAAAGAGAATTCCGGGCGCCAGTCGAGGACGCGGCGGGCCTTTTCGGCACTGAGATACTGGTGCTTTATCTCGTTTCTTACCTCATCCCGCACGATAGGTTCTAGATCCTCTCTCTGCATCAGTTTTAGTATCTGCCGTGTCAGGTCCAGAACACTGACCTGTATCTCATTGCTGAAATTAAAAGCGTGCCCATTTATGTCGGCATTTTGAGCCATCTGTTCGGCGAGCCGAATGTAGGCGATAGCAGCATCCTCGACATAGAAGTAATCTCGAATAAACGTGCCGTCGCTGCGAATGATCGGCTGTTCGCCCCGAATTACCGAGCGAATGGTACCTGGTATCAGGCGATTCCAGTTCAGGTCTCCGCCGCCATAGAGATTGCCGCACCGGGTAACAGTAATTGGCATATCGAATGAATGTGCGTAGCTCTGAGATATGAGATCGACGCACGATTTGCTCACATCGTACGGATGGCGGCCCTGCAGAGGTGCATCTTCGTCATACGGTAGCTTTTCGTGATCGCCATAGGCCTTGTCGGAAGAGGCGACCACGATCTGTTCGATCAACGGCAGGCCCCGGGCCGCCTCGAGCAGGCACCATGTGCCCCGGATATTCGACTCGAATGTCGAAACGGGCCCACGATTGGCGGTGCCGACGATCGTCTGGGCCGCGAGATGAAAAACGGTCGAGATCTCATACTCGTTCAGGACCCGTTCCAGAAGTTCCTGATCAGTAAGGTCCCCACGAATCACCGTTACCTGCGACATCGCTGCATTCGCAATAAGCTCAGACTCCGGGACCCAGTCACGAACGAGCACCACAGTATAAGCGCCGAGATCCACCAGTTTGCGGGTCATCCAACTGCCCAGCAAACCCGTAGCCCCGGTCACAAAGACTGGGCGATCCTTCCAGAATGATGAACTCAATTCCATAGAAAGCTGTTCAGCTCCTGGTCAGCCAGCGGTAGCGGATGGTGGAAGCCATTAACTAATTGACAACGCGAAATGAGATACGTGCACTAAACCACCGCAGGTGGTTCTGACCCAACACTTATGCCCACATCTTCCAGGGCGCGCCTCCGCTCTCCCACAGCTCTTCGAGCATTTTCCATTCGCGAAACGTATCCATCGGCTGCCAGAATCCGGTGTGAGGAAACATCATCAGCTCACCATCCGCGGCCACGTTTTGCAAAGGCTCCCGTTCGAGCGTCAGCTCGTCGTCATCCGAAAGATAACGTTCGATGAAGGCCGGGTCGAGGACAAAAAAGCCGCCGTTGATAAAACTCTCTGTCACCTGAGGCTTCTCGGCAAAGGCCACCACTTGATCACCATCCAGCTCAAGCTCGCCAAAGCGTCCGGGCGGCCTGACGCCGGTGACGGTCGCCAACTTGCCATGTCTCTTATGAAAGTCGAGGAGGGCCCGGATATCGACGCTGCCCAGCCCGTCCCCGTATGTCAGGCAAAACGCCTCATTATTTAGCTGATCTTTTACGCGAAAAACTCTCGCCCCGGTCATCGCCTGTTCGCCGGTCTCGATCAAAGAGACCCGCCAGTCACTTTCGTCGTTGTCGCGGAGCACGTTGATGCTCGATTTGTCACCGAGACGCAGGTCAAAATCGGTCGTCCTTAGATCATAATTAACGAAGTATTCCTTGATAATATGGCCCTTGTAGCCCAGGCACAGCACGAATTCCTGCAGGCCGAAATGAGCATACGTTTTCATTATGTGCCATAGGATCGGGCGGCCGCCGATATCGACCATTGGCTTCGGCAGGATCTCTGTTTGCTCGCGTAGTCGAGTCCCCTGTCCACCGCATAGTATTACAACCTTCATAAAAAGAGAGGAAATCAGGCCAAGAGGCAATTCTACAGGGCTAGCGGTCGGTTTTCCAGACCTCATCGTAAAGTTTTACCGTTCGCTCGGCCGAAGTTTTCGCGTTGAAGTTTTGAAAAGCCGATATTTTAGCGGCTGTGCCTAATGTTTTTCGCGTTGCAGGGTCGTCAAGGAGCTCTCCGATCACAGATGCGAGTTCGTTCGCGTCACCGTGCGCAACAAGCCGGCCGTTAACCCCGTCTTCGATCGCCTCTGGGATCGCATTGACGCGGGTAGCAACGCAGGGCAGGCCGAGGGCCATCGCTTCGACCAGGGCGATGGGTAGACCTTCCTGAAAGCTGGCAATGACAAAAAGGTCAGCCGTCCCGAGCAGGCTGAGCAACTCCCGCCGGCCGCCGATCTCTCTGGGAGTAACGATCCGCAGCGAGGCGCCGAGGCCATAGCCTTCGATCCGGAGCATCTCCGCCTCGCCGGGCGCGGAGGTAGCGAGCCAGACGAACATGAATTCTCTTCCGCTGGCTTTCAGCTGCCTCAGACAATCGAGCAAGACCCAGCACCCTTTGCGCGTTATAAACTGTCCGACTGTCATCAGCAGCGGCAGAGCGGGCGGCAGTGAGTGTCGCTCGTGAATCCCCGCCTGCCCCGGATCGTGATCGGTCGCGGCCTCTATTTCGTCGGGGTCGATACCGGTGTATGTGACCTCGACCAGATCAAATGCGTCGGGGGTCAGATAGGGCTTGAGGCTCTGTCTTGCCTCCATATTGGACGCAATAAGACGAAAATGCTTTCTGCGGCTAAGGGTCTTGCCTTTGAGTTTCCACAACCAGGCACGCAATCCGCTCGTGGGCGGCAGTCCGGTATGCGCGGTCATGAAAACGTGCGTCAATCCGGAAAGTCGGAACAGCGGGAGAAAGGATTGCCAAAAGCCGAGATCGGCGTGGACGATGATCCTATCGATATCACTCCGCTGGCCTAATTGCCGGACCAGTCGGTTTTCCGACCGCAGCAGGTCAAGACGTCGCGAGAGCTTGCCAATGATGGTGCGGGCCGGCACCATCGGCGCGCCCGGGCCAAGGAAGTCGTATGGCACAGCAAGCTCGTCAAGATACTCGATGATCTTCGAGTCAGAATCCGACGGGATCAATGCGCTGACGGAGTACGACTGTTGCGCCGCTTTCATCAGGGAAAGAAAATAGATCTGCGCGCCGCCCCATTCGCGGTAATTCCAAACGTAGATGATGCGGCGTCCTTTTTCTAACAAGAAACTGAAATTAACCTATGTTGTCTGACGATCATGCCTGGCCGCCTCGATGTCTGCTCTGATCATGATATCCACGAGTCCGGCGAATCGCGTATCCGCACCCCATCCAATTGATTTTTCAGCATTTGAGGCATCGCTGACCAGATAATCGACTCCCGTGGACCGGTAATAGTGTGCGTCCATCTCCACTATGATGTCTCCGACTTCGCCGTGAACCGAATTGATGTCAAACCGCTCGGCTAGGGCGGCCCTATCGATAGACTCTATAGTTGCCTTCTGGTGTTCATCCGAACCCCGCCAGACGATCGAAATGCCGACATTGGCGAACGTCTCCTCAACGAATTCGCGCCGAGTGGTCCTCACCGGTCGCCAGCACCCAGTCGTCGGCAGTCTCTTGCTGGAGAATCCGCCACATTCCCTCGCAATACTCCGGTGCATAGCCCCAATCGCGCCCGGGCGTCGAGATTGCCTAACGTTAGCCGCGGCTGCACGCCCAACACGATACGCGCGACTGCCCGCGTGATCTTTTTTAGTTACAAACGTGTTGCCTCGTCTTGGCGATTCGTGGTTAAAGAGTATCCCATTACAGGCAAAAATATCGTAAGCCTCGCGATAATTTACGATCGTCCAGTAGGCGAATTCCTTTGAAACACCATACGGCGAACGCGGATAGAATGGTGTGTGTCGTTCTGTGGGATCTCTGCCGCCGTGCCGTAGAGTTCTGACGTCGACGCCTGATAGAACTTAACTTTGCGTAGGCGGTCTCGCGAATCGCATCTAGAAATCTAAGGGTTCCCAGGGCATCCACCTGGGCGGTGTAATCCGGTATGTCGAATGAAACCTTGACATGGCTCTGGGCGGCGAGATTATATATCTCATCGGGTCCGACCTTTTCCAATATTCTGTGCATGCTGCTCAGATCGATAAGGTCACCGTGATGGTGAAACAGCGAACGATCATAAATCTCAGGTTCGCTGTATAGATGGTCGATCCGCGTATTAAAGGAACTGGATCGGCGAATGATGCCCTGAACTTCGTAGCCCTTGTCGAGCAATATCTCGGTCAGGTAACTCCCGTCCTGGCCAGTTATTCCGGTGATCAGCGCTTTTTCATTTAGGTAATACGGCCGAAGCAAACGTGTCGCTCAACGGCTTCTCATGCTGAGTCTCGGCCCAGTCCTGTCGTTCGCTGTTACGGCCACTGAGAGTAAGCAAAAAAAACATGACAAACGCCATGAGACCCTGCAAACGCGTGGGAGCCCCGTCCAGGTTAGCGTATAGACGCCGGCGCAAATTATGGGTGCTTTTCAAGTCGACTATAAGATCCTGGAACGCTCTTCTTATTCCCATGTTCCGTACTCGCGACGGAGATATATTCGGTTGGCAGAAGACTCGGGAGCGGGGATCTATTATTAGATTCCAATTCGCCTTTCGCAGCCGCGGGGTAAACTCGGCGTCACCAAAATTCGGGTATCGCTTTGAATCCATCAATCCGCACTCATTTATGGCTTCCGCCGGTACGAGCAGGCAATTACCGACGATGAGATCGACTTTCCACGGCCTGTGCGGCACCGTCCAAACCGTTTGCGAATACCAGTGCCGCCAGCCACCCGACATGGTTTCCCAAACCGGCGAAGTCTGAAACAAACGGTGCGGCGCGTCCCACAACAGGAGCAGCGGCCCGATAACCGACCGCGGATTCGCCTCTGCGGTTTCGACTAAGAAGGTCAGGAACCGGCTGTCGAAGACCTGGTCGTCGTTCATGAGAAGAAAGTATTTCGGATCACGGGCCAGAGCGTGCCGAATACCCGCGTTCGTCCCCTCGGTAAACCAAAGGCTGCCGTCACCACGGACGATATCAACATCCGGAAAAGCAGAGCGAACTGCTTCCGCAGTACCGTCTGTTGAGCCGTCGTCAACGATCACGACTCCCACATTCATGCCCTCAGTGTCGATCCGCGAGAGACTCTTCAGACACTGCAGCGTGATGTCTTTTCGATTATGCACCGGGGCGACTATCTCGACCCGTATCGGCTCGGCACTCATCAGTTTCTTGCGTCGCCCGCCCAAAGAGCTTCCAACGCGGCGGTCGTCGCGTCATCGTCCTCCCCGATCCCGATCCCGATATACTTGATCCGCGCATCATCTTCGAGTTCGCCGCGCAGGAGCCGCCAAAAATCGAATACGACGATCTCTTTCTCGTCGCGGTTGAAATCATCAGCTTTCAACACTTTAAACGCGGGATCAGGCGTTGTTATCAGCACGGCATCTGCCTGGGCGAGACATTCTTCGATCGAACCAAGGACGACGATATCCCTGCGAATGTCGTTAAGGGCCATCTCGGCAGACATCGGGTCAAAGGCAACAACCCGTAAGCCGTTCTTAGAGAGTTGCCGGGCCACATAGACCCCTTGCGATTCGTCG
>DATLNN010000060.1:0-7151 GCA_035536695.1 Pyrinomonadaceae bacterium
GTTGCGGTTGAGGGTAACGTGACCGAGTCTGCATTCACGTCGTTCGTTGGCCAATACGAGATCCCAACACGACATGGAATGACGACCGGCGAACTCGCCCGTCTCTTCAACGACCAGTTCAGCATCGGCTGCGATCTCGAAGTTGTCACCATGGAGGGTTGGAGCCGCGAGATGTGGTTTGAGAAAACGCAGCTGCCGTGGGTCCTGCCGAGCCCAAACATCCCGACCGTCGACACCTGCGTCGTATTCCCCGCCACCGTCCATCTCGAAGGCACCGAGCTCTCTGAAGGCCGGGGCACCACGAGGGTGTTCGAACTGAACGGCGCGCCATTTATAGACCCATACAAATGGGCCGCGGCTCTCCGAGAGTACGATTTCCCGGGCGTCGCCTTTCGCGAATGTTACTTCCAACCCACCTTCCAAAAATGGGCCCGCCAGACCTGCGGCGGCGTGCAGCTTCACGTGACCGACCGAAATGCCTTCACGCCGGTTATCGTCGGCATCGCGATGGTCAAGACCGCTCATGACCTCTATCCCGAACAGTTTCAATGGAAACAGGAGGATTACGAATACGAATCCGGCAAGAACCCGTTCGACGTGGTCAGCGGGACGGATAAGATCCGCAAGGGTATCGAAGCCGGCGCATCGCTTGATCAAATCGCGGGCGAATGGGCGGCCGATTTGCAGACATTCCTGGGTATACGCAGCCGGTTTCTTCTTTATTAAGTTGTCAAAGATCCTAAAGGTCGTCCGAACCTTCGCATTCGGGGGCCCCCTACGGATTGTGTTTCCGCGTCAGAGCGTCAAGCACCTTTTCTCCGCGCGGCGATAGGCGATAACCGACGTCAAGACTCTCCGTCAGGCCGAGGGCTTTTAGTTTGCGGACCCACGGTTTGAACTTCGGGATCTCAAGGCCGAGTTCCCTTGCCAGAACGCCCGAATATGTCGCTGGACGGTCCTGGATGATCTGCAGATACTGTTGTGTCCACGGGCCGCGTTGGGCGTTCGCATCGAGCTTATGGAGTTTACCGAGGATCTCTTGAACCTCGCTGTCCGACAGGTCGGCGTTCTCTCTGAGAGCGATGCGAGGATCTTCACCCGCAAAATGAACGCGCACGCGGTAAAGCTGGGTATCCGGCCGAGGCGGATTCAGATGTTCGCGAAGGGCGGCAAGGGATGCGAAGCCCGCAAGCCCGGCGTCGCCCTCAGTTATGGCGGCCTCTTCGATTACCTCGGCCGAATCGATACCGACTACGCCGCCCTGGGTCATTTGCGTCCCGCCGGCCTTGACGCCGGGGCGACGCCACCTACGAAAAATAAGGGAGATCTTACCCTCCCTTATTCCTTTTATCATCTCATTGGAAATGAGCATCGCCGTCGACGCGCTATTTTGCCCCTTCGATCACCTGGCAATGTTTCAGCATCGGGGATATTTCCGGCACTATGAAGTCATCCTGAAAACCCTGGACCTTGACGATCTTGTCCTCTTTCAAAAGCTTCATCTGCGCAACGTCTTCGTCGTCAAAATAGCAGCTCACCCCGTTGCCGAGGCCGGGTGCGTAGAGCGTGACCCAGGGCTGCGTCGTGCCCTTCTTTTCGGTTACCAGCATGGTTACGCGCCCCGTTACGGCGATGTTCTTGCTCGAGTACTTTTCAAGCTCTTTGCTCGTCACGCCCTTCCGGTTGAACTCGGCATCCAACTCCTCCGAGGTCATGGTGAAATCCGCCTTTTCCATATTCGAAGGCGCAGTGGTCGTGGTAGTGTCGGCCGGCTTCGTTGTATTGGCTGGAGCCGTATTTGAAGTCGTCGTATTCGTGTTTGTTACGGTCGAAGTGAGTGAACTGCATCCGAGTCCCAATGTGAGAAGCGCTGCGATCGCCAATAGGCCGGTCAGGTGATTAGATTTCATAAGTCTCCTTGTTAAACAATAGTTTCAACTGCTGCAAACCGAGCTTAGAACCAACTGCTTTTACTTTTTCCGCCGAAGATGCTGCCGAGTACGCCGCGGACGATCTTTGTACCGATCTGGCGGCCGAGCGAACTGCCGGCCGAGCGTATGACGCTCTTGCCCAGCGATTCAGCAAACGAATCCGGTGCACGGGCAGCTGACCGTTCGGCTTTCGCTGCTTCGGCAGCGGCCTTTTCTGCGGCCTGTGCCTCGGCAGAGGCAGCCTGCTCAGCCATACGCGTGTCGGCCTTTACCTTGAGCCGCTCGAATGCCGATTCACGATCCGTGGTGTTCTCGTACGTTCCGGCAACAAGCGAATTCGAAATGACCTGCTGTCTTTGGTCGGGCGTGATAGGGCCAATGTGCCCGGCCGGAGGTACGACAAATGCCCGATCGACTACAGTGGGAACGCCTTTTTCATCGAGGGTCGAGATAAGGACTTCGCCGACCCCCAGCTCGGTGATGACTTTCTCGGTGTCGAGATCGGGATTGATCCGAAATGATGACGCTGCGGCCCTGACGCCCTTCTGTTCCTGCGGCGTGTAAGCGCGCAGGGCGTGCTGGATGCGATTGCCCAGCTGGGCCAGAACCTTTTCAGGAATGTCGGCCGGGTTCTGCGTTACGAAGTAAACGCCCACGCCCTTTGAGCGGATCAGGCGAACAACCTGTTCGACCTTTTCGATCAGTGATGTCGGCGCGTCAGAGAACAGGAGATGGGCCTCGTCGAAAAAGAAAACGAGTTTAGGCTTTTCAAGGTCACCGGCCTCTGGCAGTGATTCGAACAGCTCTGACAGCAGCCACAGTAGAAATGTCGAATACAATTTCGGGGCATGGATCAGTTCGTCGGCAGCGAGTAGATTGAGCACGCCTTTGCCGCCGATCGTCTGCATAAAGTCGTCAAGCTTGACCGCCGGCTCGCCAAAAAACATATCGCCGCCTTGCTCATCAAGCTGCAGCAGGCCACGCTGGATAGCGCCGATGGATGCCGCAGAGACGTTGCCATATTGCAGGGTCAACTCCGCCGCATTCTCGCCGACAGCCTGCATCAATGACTGCAGGTCTTTGAGATCGAGTAACAGGAGGCCATTATCGTCGGCCCACTTGAATGCGATGGTCAGCACGCCTTCCTGCGTATCATTGAGCTGAAGCAGGCGCGATAGCAGCAGCGGCCCCATCTCTGACACGGTAGCCCGCAGCGGATGGCCCTGTTTCCCAAAGACGTCCCAGATCGTTGCGGGAAAACCCTGGAAAGCCGGCGTAATGCCCAGCTGCTCATTGCGGGCATCGATCTTGGCGTTGCCGCCGCCGGGCTGTGTGACCCCGGTAAGATCGCCCTTGATATCCGCCATGAAAACGGGGACGCCAAGCTGACTGAATCCCTCTGCGAGGCGTTGGAGCGAGACAGTTTTTCCGGTGCCCGTTGCGCCCGTGATAACACCGTGTCGGTTGGCCATAGCCGGCAGAAGGTGAAACTCGGCTTTGTCGTTTTTGGCTACAAGTATTGGATCTGTCATACGGCAGTTGTCGGTAGTCAGTTGCCAGTTGTGTCAGAGCCAGCCTTTTACTGACAACCGACCACCGACAACTGACAACTGTTCATGCAGTCGCCTGCGCGTGATCGGTTTCCGGCTTGTCGCAATTGAACATCCAGTTGATGCCGAATCTATCGGTGAGCATGCCAAATCGCTCGGCCCAGAAGGTTTCCTGGATCGGCATCGTCACATTTCCGCCGGTGGACATTGCTTCGAACATGGCTTCGGCCGCGGGAATGTCCGAGGTACCGAGTGCGAGCGAGATGTTGCTGCCGCCCGACGCCGACTCGCCTTGCGGACTGTCACACGCCATTATGTGCGAATCCCCGATCTTGATCGTGCAGTGCATGATGTTGTCGTCGGGTGCCATGCCCTTCATCGGCGACTCGCCGTATGTCTGGCTAAAGAGCACCTCGCCGCCAAGCGTCTCGACATAAAACTTGATGGCCTCGGCGCAATTTCCGTTAAAGCTTATGTATGGTTTAACTCCTAACATGATAGTTCTCCTGTGGTTTTGAAGTCTGTCTAATACCCGGTTTGCAGGCCGAGTGGAGGCCGCGCATACGTGCTCGTCTGTACTTCCAGTTCCGGCCCTTTCCTTGATGTCGTGCCGAGGCGTCTATTTTCCGCGTGGCCACGTAGCTCTTTTCCTTTGAATAAGGAAGCGGGTCAAAGGCGGCAAGCTCCTTCTTTCGTAGATTGAGAACGTATTATATACGATTTTCTCTCCGAATAACCAACTTCAATCCGGACCAATTTTCATCGACCGCACAGACCTTGATATCGACCAGCCCGAGCGGCAGAGCGGCGTCGCGGATGGTGTCCTCGGTTATCTCTGTCGGCAGCTTTGCCGCTCGCTTATACCATGAAACCCAGATCGCCCCGCTTGGTTTGATCAGCCTCATGGCTTCGGTAAGGCCCCTTAGAAGCAGCTCGCGCGTATTTACGAACATGTGAACGATATCACTTGACCGATGCTCCAATTGCGGCAAAGACCCGAGAGAGCTACTGTCCAGATGGCCGATCGTCACGCCGGGAAAATCCAGGATCCCGTCCGGGGCATCGATCGCGTTGATCACTAATCCCGCCTTAAACCCCAGCTTCTTCGCCAGAGGCGTGCCCGAGTATCCGGCTGTAGGCTGGTCCTTTTTGTTTTCCATTGAGTTACTCATCACATCCGCAACCTCATTGCGAGGCCTTTTTTTACTCGCCCCTTTCAACATATGTTCGGTGTGATTCGCACAAACGTTGGAGCCAGCTGTAATAGAAAACGTGCCTGATATTCCGTACGGCGTCTCTTTACGTTCGGCCCAGCTGATTTGTCCCATGTCCCATTTGTCCCAGCTGTCCCGCTGTCCCATTTGTCCCAAAGAGGTTAGGGACGCCGGCAAAACCGGGGGGCAGGGCGGACACCGAAGTCAAACAGCCATCGCAAAAGATAGCACAACTATTGGAGTAACGTCAATGGTGGATGTATCTCTTTGTCCTTTGTGGCCATCGTGTCATTAGCTCTGTGATTTTAGTGTTAAAAAGTTATTAAACACAAAGACTACAAAGGGGAGACACAACGATCACAAAGAAAGAACACCACCCAAAGGTCATTCCCCGCGTTGGTTTGCCGAGGATAAACGCGGATATCGCGTATCGGGAATCACCTTTCCTCATCTGCGCCATCCGCGTTGATCCGCGGCTACATTCCTCTTGAAAGGCAGACTAGTCCCGATATGATCACGACTTTGACGTAGAACCGGCCTGAATTGTCGTCGATTAGACACCGTTCGGGAATTTGCGGCTGCCCGAATGTCGACATATCGCTAAAGGGTGTGCCGTGAGAACGTTGATTCAAGTATTGAGTGCAATGAAGATTACAGTTAAACGGATCTAATAGAAATAACATCAAACAATACAATAAAATGACCATATTTAACGGACACGATACTCCCGTAACTGAACTACAGGGCACTTGCCACGGAGCCGGGAAGCAGGAGGCATAATGACAAGGATACAGCTCAGTTTTATTGCAATCGTTACGATCGTGTGTGCCGGCTCTGCCTGTGCTCAGGGCCCGGCCGGATGCCCGGCTGTCGAAACGGGAAGGGCGAATGCACCTGAACAGAAACCGGCATTTGCGGGGCAGACGCGCGCTTGCGCCGTCAGATCGGGGGTTGCCTTAGACGTAACGGTTTTAGCGACGGGCCTGGACCGGCCTTGGGCCGTTGAACCGCTGCCTGATGGCAGCTTTTTGATCACGGAAAAGGGCGGGCGGATGCGAATTGTGAGCGCGAAAGGGGAGGTCGGCGAACCGATCGCGGGGCTGCTGCCGGTTGGTCAGGGCGGAGTGTCGGCGCTCAGCGGGCAAGGCGGTTTGCCGCCGATAGCGGCGAGAGGCCAGGGCGGACTCCTCGATGTTGCATTGAGCCCGAGTTTCGCAAAGGACGGCACCATTTTCTGGAGCTTTTCGGAGCAGCGGGAAGGCGGAACCGGGACCAGTGTGGGCAGCGGAATATTAAGCGCCGACCGGAAGCGGCTTGACAATGTGCGGGTAATTTTTCGCGCAATGCCTACGTACCCCAATGGGATGCACTTCGGTTCGCGTCTCGCGTTCGGCTCCGACGGCAAGCTTTACATCACGCTTGGCGACCGGTTCGACAAGACGACAACGCGCCCTCAGGCCCAGCACACCAATAGCCATATCGGAAAAGTTATACGCATCAACCCTGATGGATCCGTCCCTGGGGACAACCCGTTGGTGGGACAGCAGGGAGGTTTGCCCGAGATCTGGTCGCTGGGGCATCGCAACATCCAATCGGCGACATTCGACGATACCGGCCGGCTCTGGACAGTCGAGCACGGGGCGAAAGGTGGCGACGAGCTGAATCTCGTCGAGAAAGGTAAAAACTATGGCTGGCCGATCATAAGCTATGGCGAAGAATACTCGGGTGAGCCGATCCCGGGCAACATAACGGCCAAGGCAGGGCTGGAGCAACCTGTTTATTATTGGGACCCTGTCATCGCTCCGTCGGGCATGGAGTACTATACAGGCACTGCATTTCCCGAGTGGCGCGGCAGCATTTTTATCGGTGGGCTGGCATCACAGCGTCTTGTGAGGCTCGTTATCAGGAACAACCGCGTCGTCGGCGAAGAACATCTCCTGATGGAAAAGGGCCGACGGATCCGTGATGTGAGACAGGGCCCAGACGGCGCTCTTTACGTTGTCACAGATGATTCGAATGGAGAGCTATGGCGAATTGCCCCGAGCAAGTAAAAGGGTCTGCCATCCCACATTTCTGTTGCTACTTTTCCTGGGTTATGCTAAATTCCTGTCACATTTTATGAAGTTCCTCTGGATACTGTCCATTTTGTTCGGGATATGGTTTCTTGCCAGCGCCGCGACCGTTGACGGCTATTACCGAGCGGCCATGGGACGGGACGGGCGTCGGAGGTCATCGAAGGCCTCGTGCTGATCGGCCTCGGAGCCCTTCGCCTCATCAAAAAATAGTCTCAGCCGCTCCTTCCCGCTGTACCGTGACTCCAAACTGAGCGGCCTCACAATTCCAACCGAAAAAACCTAGAAATCGGGGATTATTTTCATCTTTGTATAGATGAAGACAACGTCCACGCGACGGCATCGATTCAATGTATATGAGATCTGAGAGGGGACCCGAAAAAT
>DATLNN010000061.1:0-7157 GCA_035536695.1 Pyrinomonadaceae bacterium
TGGACAACTTACGCCGGTAACGCGGAAATGCAACGCCGTTGCAATCATAGCACGCCCCTTTTCCGAAGTCAAGTGTGGCCAAGAACGGAGCGGAATACCTGCCAGCTGCCGACGCTGCCTAGCGGCTTCTTCGCTACTTACGCACCGGTTTTCGACCCTTCCCAAGGACCTTGAGATCGTCGTCGGCTCTCCCGATTGGAGCGGTCCGAGAGCAGACCCTATTGCGCAGCTTGTCGGCGGGGCCGCTCGCGTAAATCAAATATTTTTCACCCTTGATCAGCGGCAATTCGCACATGGAAACGTGTTCCGACGGCAGCAGATCGCTGGCACGCGGTTTATCTCTCCAACTACCGGTAATCAGCAGCGTCTCAGCAGGCAAGGGCATTTTCCACCACCGGTCGATCTTAAACTTAACCACCCGCACCTCTTTTTCCTCGGCCTCCTCGGCAGTCACGTTCACCGGATAAGGCTCCGGCATCAAACCGGCTCTATACTCATAACCGACCACTTCACCCAGAAACACGGAGCTCGATGTCTCAAGCGCGCCACGCACCAGGTCCTCGATCGATCCCGCCGCATACGGGCACATACAACCCCACGCCGAACCCGCGCCAAGGACCGTAACAATAAATGCTAGATAGATCAGCTTTCTCATGTGTTGTACTCATTCTCTACGGTGCAACCGTCCACCCACGCGTTGCCCATGGATAAAACCGGTTTTTAACCTTTTATTTCGCCACCGTCACGTTGTTCACTGTAAGCGTATTGCCAATGGACCGTTGAAATTCCGAGATGGCCTTATTAAGGTCTGTGCGGGCCTGAAGTTCTCGGGCGCGGGCGGTTGCGAGTTCGGTTTGGCGTTGAGCCACGAGGTAAAAGGTACTGGTGCCGCCGCGAAAAAGGCGTTCTTCGCTGGCGAAAAGCTCTTCGGCCGCTGTTCGGGCGGCCGCGGAGGACTGCAGGCGGGATTCCGCGCTGCGAACCGCCTGAAGGGCATTGCGCACCTCGGCTTCGATGTTTTTCTCGGCTTGAGCCCGATTATTGGCTATCCTGTCGGCGTCGACCAGCGAGCGGCCGAGATTGGCCTCCGCCGTGCGATTTTTGAACGGAAAACCGATGTTTACGCCCAGACGATAAGACGGATAGTCGAGAGCGGCCAGGTTACCGAGCGAGGCCGGCAGGCCGCCGACCAGATTTGGCGGCACGCGGCTGAGGCCCGTTGCCGGGTTGATCGCCGCCGGCGTCTGGCTGCCGGCCAGGCCTTGGGCGGTGTACGAGCCGACGAGATCGATCTGGGGCTTTTTCTGCTCCCTGAAGAAGCGTTGATCGATGCGGTTGATATCGGCCGCCACTTCGAGCTGCGTTAGCTCAGGACGGTTTTTAAGGGCTTCGGCGACGGCCACCTCTAGACCGATTCGCGGCGGATCTATCTCGCTGGGGGTAACGGGCATCAGAGGGCGGGTCCACTCGGCGGACGTTCGATCGGGGAGCAGGAGTGTCTTCAAAGTGTTCTCGGTTCGCGTAACGGCCTCCTGCGCCGTAAAGATGTTTTGTTCGAATGCATAGATCTGCGAGCTGGCGGCAACAAGCTCTATCGGCGCGAGGACGCCCTGATCCACGAGCCTTTGATTGCTTGCCAGCTGACGGCGGGCTTGCCGCAGCGTGTCGTTCTGCACTTGCAGATTTCGCAGTGCAAACACGAGGTCCCAATACGCCCGTTCTACTCCGGCGATCGTCTCTATGGCCCGCAGACGCAGCTGCGAATCCGTCAGCTCGATATTCCTCTTAGCGATCTCTATTTGACGCCGGTTCTGATCGAACCTGAGCCCTCGAAACAGAGGCTGTGTATATTGCAGGACAAGCGACGAAGGAAATTGAGGGTTGAGAAATGAGTTCGTATTGCTGGTCGTTGTTCGAGAGGAAGTGAAAAGCGCTGAATAGTTGCCGCCGTACCGGGGGTTAAATCCACTGATGCCCCCTGAGCCGAGGATGCGCTTTTGCGTGACGGCACCATTGACGGCGCCACCAATGGCCGAGGCAGTCGGCGTGGTCAGGCTCTCGTAATAACTCTCCGCGGTAACGAAAGGATCGTAAACGCCACGGGCCGCTTGTAGATCGAAATCAGAGATCTGCGCGGTATTGCGCGACGCATCGATATCGTTGTTATTGCTCAGCGCAAGCTCGATCGCTCTCGATAGAGTAAGTGAAAGGGGGGCACCCGCCTCAACGCCTATACGCGTCGCATCCGGCGCCGGCCGGACGGGCAGCGGAAACGTCCTCTGTACAGGCGGTGGCAGATCAGGCCTCGGGGAAGGCGTCGGTGTCTGGGCGCCAGCAATGGTGACCGCGATCAGCCATAAGAAGATAGCAAGAAGGGCTCGAGGCCCTTCGGTATGTGACCTATTTGTCGAAAAACTCATCAAAAAACTTAGGTTATGGCCTCGTCAGCCCCTGCGACATGGTCTCTTCTTTGCTTCCTTTTGCGCCTCAGTGAGGCGAATAATGTACCGATCTTCGTGGCGGCCGACCGGCCCATCGAGCTTTCCTTGGCGTCGTCAAACAGCGAATAAAAGACAGGGACCGCCAGGAGCGTGAGGAGCAAACACATTGACTGGCCGCCGACGACGAGGATGCCGATGGACCGATTTGTCGCTGCACCGGCGCCGCTGCCCAGCGTGAGTGGGATCATCCCGGCAACAAGAGCCAGGGTGGTCATCAGGATCGGGCGCAGCCGGTCGCGATTGGCCTGGATGATCGCGTCGTAACGGCCGAGGCCCTTGGCCCGCAGCGTGTTCGTGTGGTCGATCTGGAGGATCGCGTTTTTCTTCACGATACCAAACAAAAGCAAAATACCGAGCGCCGAAAAGATATTGAGTGTTTGCCCCGCGAGCGCAGTCGAAAGGAGTGCGAACGGGATCGCCAGCGGCAGCGTCAGCAGGATCGTTATCGGATGTATGAACGACTCAAACTGTGCAGCAAGAATGAGATACATGAAAACGAACGACAGCAAAAACGCGTATAGGAAAGCCTCGTACGCTTTTTGAAGCTCTTTTGACTGCCCCGTCACACCGGTCAGGTATTCGGCCGGCATGTTGAGGTTGTCGGCGATGCGCTGCATTTTGGCGACGGCGTCCGATTCGGAGGCGTTGGGCGGCAGACCAGCAGAGACCGTTACCTGGCGGAGACGATTGAGACGCTGGATCGACGATGGAGAAACGCCCTCGTCGATCTTGACAACGCGAGAGAGATCGACCGTTCCCCCATTGGACGATCCTACGGTGAAGTTGCCAAAACTGCTGCGGTCCCGACGATACTTTTCCTCGGCGCGCACGACGACGTCATATTGTCTCGAGCCCTCGCTAAAGGTCGAGACGATCTGTCCCGCGGACAATATGTTAAGAGCCTGCGCGACATCCCCGGCTCGCACCCCCATATCGGCGGCTCTTGTCCGGTCGATAGAGACTCGGATCTCGGGATTGCCCACCTCGATCGAGGTATCAGGGTCGCGATAGATCGGGTCCTTTTTCATCTCTTCGACCATCGCGTTGGCATATTCGGTAAGCTTGACCATGTCAGGCCCCGCGATATAAAAACCGACGCCCGACCCGCCGCGGCCCAGCCCGATGCTGCCTGCGATCGATGACGAAGCAGAGACGGTTACCTGGTAATCTTTTGAAGAATACTTTTTCGCTATGGCGCGCGTTTGGTTGATCAGATCAGCCTGCGATTTCTTTCGCTTACCGACGGGCACCAGGGCGACATTGATGAAACCGTTATTCGAACCCGAACCGCGTCCAAAACCTGCAAGGACAAGTGTATTCTGGACGCCAGGCACCTCGGCGCGTATGTCGCGGGCGATGCGGTCGAGCATCGATTGCGTGGCGGACAGCGATGTGCCCTGCGGTCCGCGGACATTCACCTGGTACAGCGATTCGTCCTCATCGGGCAGGAATGCCATACCGACGTATTTGTATAGAGGATAGATCGAAGCGACGGTTAGCACGCATATCAATACGACAGCCCATCGAAAACGCATCGCTTTGACGAGCAGCCAGGTGTATGTGCCGTCGATCTTGCTGTAAAACCAACCGGATTTTGAGTGGCCCGAAGGTTCGGTGGCGAGCTCGGGGTCGTTCGTCGGCAGCGATTGTTCGCCCGTGTCCGGCACTTCGGGGTTAGCTTTCTTGATCTCCTTACGCTTGATCCACCGTGCGGCGAGCATCGGCGTTAGCGTGAATGAAACGATGAGCGAAACCGCGATCGCAGCCGCGGCCGTCAGCCCAAAGGACGACATGAACCGGCCGACGATGCCGGTCATAAATCCAACGGGAATGAAAACCGCGAGAAGGCTGAGCGTTGTGGCCAGGACCGGTAGGCCGATCTCTTTGGTTCCCTCTATAGCCGCCTGAAACGGGCTCATGCCCTTTTCCTCGACGAATCGGTAGATGTTTTCAAGCACGACGATCGCGTCGTCAATGACAATGCCAACCATCAGGGTGAGGGCGAGCATTGTCATCTGGTTGAGCGAGAATCCGAAGGCAGCGATCGCGGCAAATGCAGCTATGATCGAAACCGGTATCGCCAGCGCCGCAATGATGGTCGAGCGGAAATTCCACAGGAACAGAAATACGACGATCGCGGCAAACAAACCGCCGAGAACGAGGTGCTCCTCGATGGCCGTCAACGAATTCTGAATGAACTCCGATTGGTCGCGGATGACCGCAACCTTCATATCCGACGGCAGGTTCGGAACGATCGTCGCCATTCTGGTCTTGACGTTCTCGATAACGGCGATGGTATTTGCCCCGGCCTGCTTTCTGACACCGACGGATACAGATGTCACGCCATCGAGCGACGCCGCAGAGCTCGGTTCCCCACCCGTTTTTTCGACGGTTCCGAGATCTTTAAGCTTGATGGGAAACCCGTTCCGGGTCGCCACGACGAGGTCATTGAACTGCTCGACCTCGGTCAGCTTGCTCATCGTGCGGACACCGAGCGTGCGCTGGCCCTCGATGATATTCCCGCCCGGCATTTCAAGGTTCTGCGCGCGGATGGCCGCCGTTACCTCAGTCACCGCCAGATTGAAGGCGCGAAGCCGGTCAGGATTAACATTGACCTGTATCCGTGGGCTGCGGGCACCCCACATGAAGACCTCGGCAACGCCATCCGCGCTCTCGATACGCTTCTGGACCAGCAGCTCGACCTGCTCGGACAACTGCATCACGTCGCGCGGAGCGCTGATCGTATACATCAAGATCGGCTGTGAGTCCGGGTCGGATTTTTGAGCCACGGGCGGGTCGGCAGTTTCAGGCAATCGGTTTATCACCGTGCTGAGTTTTTGCTGGATCTCCTGAAAGGCCTGGTCCGGGTCTTTTTCGAGGTTGAACGTGAGCGTAACGTTTGAGCTTCCCCGTTGCGAGCTCGAGCGCATTTCCTCCACGCCCGGGACGGTGTTCAGGGCACCCTCGATAATATCCGTCACCTCAGACTCGATCTCTTCAGGGGCCGCGCCCGGATTGCCCGTGCGCACTGAGATGGTGGGCAGATCGATCTTGGGAAATCTATCGACACCAAGCGTAAAGAAGCTAAAGCCACCGATGACCGTCAAAAAAAGGACGATGACGGTCGCAAAAACGGGACGGTGAACGCAAATCTCAGCTAACCACTGCATAAAACCTCGCTAAGCTAAAATGCAACCCGTGCGCCCTCATAGAGCTGTTCAAGGTTGCTCGTCGCCACAACCTCATCGGCATTTATACCGTTGAGAATCTGGATGCTGTCGCCTTCCTCCGGCCCGAGCTGAATAACGCGTAATTTTGCCACACCTTCGACAATAACAAATGCCCGATAGGACTGGGTCGCCTGGTCGTTGTGAACCGCTGTTTTCGGGATAAAAATGCCTTTGCCGCCGCCTTCTTTGTTGATCCGTACCGTAGCGAACATACCCGGACGCAAGGCGTTGTCACCATTCTGGATCGACGCTTCTACGATTGCGGACCGCGATACGGGATCGACGGCTGGATTTACTGAGGTAACGGTGCCGGCAAACTTCCGATCCTTATAGGCGTCTATCTCGACAGATACACCGCGGCCGAGCCCGACATAGGGCAGGTCCGCTTCCGCAACCTGTATCTGGACTTTGATCGGATTTGTCCTGAGGATCGTTGCAACTATTGAGGCGGAGGAGACGAACTCTCCGACGGCGACCGGCCGGCTGCTTACGAAGCCCGAGAATGGTGCCCTAACCACCGTGTCGGCGATGGCCTGCTGCGCCTCGTCGACCTGCGTCTGCGCGGTTTCGACATCAGCCTTGGCCGCGGCGATGGCCTGATTGTTCTGTCGAGCGGCATTAATAGCGACGTCGAGCTGCTGCCGAGCCGCGTTCGCCCTTGTTCGTGCCGTGTCGCGAGTCGTCCGGAACGTTTCGTACGTGATCATCGCAACGTCGCCCGATTGGGTGAGTTCGCGATAGCGTTTCTCATTCGCCTCAGCCTGTCTGAGCTCGGCCACGGCCTGTTCATGATTCGCCGCAGCAGCTCGGACCTCAGGGATGTTAGATGCGATAAAGTTCCCGTTCGGCCCAAGACCAAGTCTGGCCTCGGCCTGGGTGACGGTAACTCGGGCCTTTTTCACGGCCGCCTGTGCCGCGGCCAGCTGGAGCCTGGCATCCCGGTCGTCGATCCGCGCAATTACGGCTCCGCCGGACACGAACTGCCCGGCATCTACGGAAAGGTTGGCGATCTTGCCGGCTACCTTCGGCGCCACGTCCGACGTTTCATCGGCAGCCACGGTCCCGGTCGCCTGGATAGATGCGGCGATGTCGCGCGATTCGCTTTTCCCTACGGTTATCGCCACCGCTGCTTGAGGGTTCTCTTCCGCGTTTGAATTCGCACGCCCGCCGCGGTCCGAATTTCCCGAACCACAACCGCCGGCGATCAACACGGAGAGGATAATTGTTGCTTTGAGCGCTGTTCTGCCCATAAAAAATCTTTAACTGCATATTTTACAATACTTCGCCGAACCGGGTTTCGCCGCCTATGTAAAGAATTGTAAATGGGCTGGAATGAGGCGGTTGCGAATACCCAGGCTCAAAATGCTAAGATAGCGGAAAACACCCCGTCAAGGAGGTCTGCCCATGCAAGAGATAACCGCATCAG
>DATLNN010000062.1:0-5859 GCA_035536695.1 Pyrinomonadaceae bacterium
TATCCACGCCGTGGGCCTTTCGGGTGTAGATGGCGGCGTTGTCAAGGCCGTCAAACGTCCGCCGAGGGATATCACGAACCGCGAAACCGGTGAGACCGAGCTGATAGATTTCGGCCACGTCGGCGACGTGGTCGAGATCGACGCGTCGCTCATAAACATCCTGCTCGACAGTAATTACCTGCCCGTTATCTCCTCGCTCGGAGCCGACGACGAAGGCCGCGTTTTCAATATCAATGCCGACACCATCGCCGCGGAGCTCGCCGCCGATCTCGGGGCCGAAAAGCTTGTCCTACTGTCCGACATTAACGGCATCTATCTCGACGAAAACAACGAGGACACAAAGCTCTCTCGTATTACCATCACCGACGCCCGCCACCTTATCGGTTCGGGCCGCGCGACCGGCGGGATGATACCAAAGCTGGAAAGTCTCATTTCCCTCCTCCAACGCGGCGTCCGCTCCGCCCACATCGTAAGCGGAACAAAACGCAATGCTCTGCTTGCTGAGGTATTCACCGACGAAGGAACGGGAACAATGGTCGTAGAATAGGCTGCCCAGCGTCTCCATTTTCCATTGTCTTCTTGTCCCATGTCCCGCTTGTCCCGCGTGTCCCGCTGTCCCATTTGTCCCGCAGAGGTTTGGGGCAAAGTGCAACTGTTGAAAACAATACTGTTAACCTGAAACACCCGTGTCCCGGTCGACTTTCGACCCGCAAATGTGCGCGGAGTGTGCCACAAAGTGCGTACGATGGCCCTACAATGTGCCACAACGCTCTCGACCTTGCGTCCCTGTTCAGCACCAGCCGACTCGACAATGGCTTAGTATTTTGATTTTCAAAGACCGGGAATCCGCAAACAGGCAGATTCGAACCATTCAGCTTAGCACAAGTGTGCGAGCACTTGCAAGACGTGGCATCCATGCAACACACGAGCCCGACAACGCAGCTCAAAGCACGCTCACCTCAGAAGCAAAGCTTAAGATCCAATAGCGAATCGAGCCTTTTCGCGGATCAGGCTAAAGCCGTTTCGCTCCAGCAGGCGCACCAGTTCATTGAATCTCATGATTTTTCTAGCTTATCACCGGTAGGCCCGAAGGCGCCGCTCCGCTGCAGACTGAAGAGCTGGAATCTGGGGTTATGTGGTCGAAATGAAGAGAAGATGGTGCTCAGGGCGGGACTCGAACCCGCACGGATTGCTCCACACGCCCCTCAAACGTGCGCGGCTACCAATTACGCCACCTGAGCAGAGATGGGGGTGATCTGAAATTTCAAATGTGAGGTTTGAAATTTCAGACTCACACAGCGAGGAAATACAAAGAGCTAGTTACTGGCCCGCGATGCACTCACCGCGCTCGCCGCCCTTACTTACGTGCGGGCTACTGGTTCACGTTTGCGGGGGCGGTGTTTGCGGGGGCCTGGGCTGTGTTCGCATTGGCCGCTTTGTCCTGCATCGCCTCGGTTGCCGGTGTTTCGATCAGTGCGCTGTTGCTGTCTGTCTCTGTGTTGGTTGCCGGGTTAGGGACCACCGTGTTCGAGTCGGTTGCGGCCGGCGCCTCCGCGGGGGTCTCAACCGGAGCATCCGGATTGCTGGACAGGACGGAGACATTTCCCGTCAGGGCGGGCATTGCCAAGAATAGGGCGGACAGCATAAAAACAGCCGCGGCGGCGATGGTGATCTTTGACAAGACCGTCGCCGTGCCGCGCGGGCTAAACGCCGTGCTCGACACATTACTCGTAAACAGCGCTCCGGCGTCGGTCTTTCCGGGCTGAAGCAAGACGGCCGCGATCAGCACAAAACACGAGAGAAAAAATAATCCGTATAAAAAATAAACCATCGTATTAGTGAATAGTGAATAGTTTCACCGTTCGTAGTTCACTATTTTGGCGAAGCTTTCAGCCTCGAGGCTTGCGCCGCCGACCAGGGCACCGTCGACATCCGGCTGCGACATTAGCGTCGCGATATTATCCGGTTTAACGGACCCGCCGTATAATATCCGCACTTTTTGTGCCGCCGCATCCCCGTGCATTTGGGCAACGATCTGCCGCACAAAAGCGTGCATGTCTTGAGCCTGTTCGGGCGTGGCGGTTTTACCCGTACCAATTGCCCAGACAGGCTCGTAAGCGATTATGATACGTTCCATGTCGGCAACTGTCAAACCGTCGAGGCCGAGAAGGAGTTCTTGTCTGACCACGTTCTCGGCGTTTTCGGCTTCCCTTTCATCAAGGGTCTCGCCGATACAAACGATCGCCACAAGCCCTGCTGCGAGGACAGCCTTGGTCTTTAAATTAACCGAACGATCTGTTTCACCATAAGAATGACGGCGTTCCGAATGGCCCACAATGGTGTGCGTACAACCAACGTCCTTGAGCATCGCGGGCGTGATCTCGCCGGTATGCGCCCCTTCTTCATTTTGGGTTGCACAATTCTGAGCTGCAACCCGGATGTTCGACCCTTCGAGGCGGTCCACGACCTTCTTGAGGGCGGTAAAGACCGGCGCGATTACGACCTCGCAATGGTTTGCATTCGCGACCAGCGGTTTGAGAGCAACAGCTGTATTTACCGATTCGCTAAGCAGCTTAAACATTTTCCAGTTGCCCGCGATGACAGGTTTTCTCATTAATGTCTACAGACCGCCCCGAGTCACCTTAGGGCCGGCGAATTTTATGTGGATCTAGGTAATCTGAAGATGTAGGTCGTGTCGAGGAGCTTAAACGAGAAGACGACGAAATCAGCGTCTTTCAGGCGCCGAAAGTAGACCAGGCCCTTCACGCTTCCGCTCGCAGGCAGCCATTTTTGCGTCATCGCCGTTTTCCGGATCCTCTCCTGAGCGCCGATCGCGTGTTCGCTCCGTATCTCGCTTCGAGAGCCGGCCTCTCGTTTGGCGTCCGCGTCATCGATGATGGTTTCTCTTCTTATCAACGTGCCGTCAGGTCGCCGTACCATTCGCACATCCATAGTCTTGGCGACGCCCGCCATAAAGTTGTCGATCGAATTGTCCAGCACGACGCCGGATTTGATGCCACGAACTATGTCGCGCGACGGGATCGAGGTTTCGGCGAGCAGCGGCTTTTGCGCCTTGTAATAATCGTCCTTCGTTCGGAAATGAGCGGCGCCCCAAAGGTCGGTATCAAACCCGAACGGCGCGTCGGTCGTGTTTTTTATCTGCGTCGCGACGATCATATAATCGTCATCGTTGAGGAATGCGACGGCGAGATTGACGCCGTTATGACTGATCGTGCTGACATAGCCGCGTGGGGTTTCGATCGAGCCGCACGCGAGCGATTCATCTGGCGCGATGCCCTTTGTCTTGTACCCGCAGGCGGTTTCTCCGCTCCATACGACCGCGCGACGAACAGCGGTCTGGCCACTCGCCGCACAATAACACGCGATGATCAGACCAAGGCAAAGGACCTGTTGCATGACAGCCATCAGTATCGAGACGAGGCTAACGCAAGATCAAGGGGTACACTTGTTTATACTTCTAACGCCGCGACGAGTCAATTATTTCGCTCTCACTTGTCGTCAAGAGCTGCTACGCCGGGCAACTCTTCGCCGGCGAGGAATTCAAGCGTCGCTCCGCCGCCCGTGGAGATGTGACTTATCCTATCGTCAAGCCCGGCTTGATTGACAGCGGATACGGAATCGCCGCCGCCGACGATGGACGTTGCTCCGCGATCGGTGGCCTCGGCGACGGCCGTGGCGATGGCGACCGTACCTTCATCGAACGGTTTTTCTTCGAACATGCCCATGGGGCCGTTCCAGACGATGGTTTTTGCAACCTCTAGCGCCTGTTTAAATGTCTCGATGGTTTCCACGCCGATATCGAGCCCGACAAGGCCGGTGTTTGTAAAGGAAACGGGGATCGTCTTTCGCGAATTCAGCGGGTCGTAGCTGTCGACGACCTGATGATCGGTCGGCAGCAGCAATTCAACGCCAGCGTCCGCGGCCAGCTTCTGGATCTCGAGGGCTTTTGGCATCATGTCGTCCTCGACAAGCGATTTTCCGACTGTAAAGCCCTGAGCCTTGAAAAATGTATATGCCATCGCTCCGCCGATCAGCAGCTTGTCAACTTTTCGTTTTATAAGCGATTCGATGACCGGGATCTTGTCTGAGACCTTTGCCCCGCCAAGAATGGCGACGAATGGGCGCTCAGGGCTGTTCAATGCTCTGCCCAGAAAATCGAGCTCTTTTTCCATCAGCAATCCGGCAACGCAGTCCTCGACATAATGAGTTATGCCCTCGGTGGATGCATGTGCCCGGTGCGCGGTGCCGAATGCGTCGTTAACGAAAACATCTGCGTAATCGGCAAGCCGCTTTGAAAACTCAGGATCGTTTTCTTCCTCCTCGGCATGGAGTCGCATATTTTCGAGCAGAAGGACCTGGCCCGCCTTCAAGGCTTCGACGCGGGCTGTGACCAAGTCGCCCACACAATCGTCGGCAAAGAACACCAGGTCGTTTTTGACCTCGGCCCGGCCCATCGCGGTGCCGTCTTCGCTGGTATAGACCGGTTCGTCGCCGCGTGCCGAGATATCCTGGAGCTCAGGCATCGCGAGCAGATATTCATACACCGGACGAAGGCTGTATTTGGACGCGTCATAAGGCGTCCCTTTCTCGTCGGCTTTCTTCTGATCTTTGATAGGTCTGCCGAGATGGGAGGCAAGAATTACTTTCGCGCCTTTCCCAATCGCGTACTCTATAGTCGGGAGCGCCCCGAGTATGCGTGTGTCATCCTCGATCTTGCCCTCTTTTATGGGAACGTTGAAATCGACTCTGACGAACACTCGTTTGCCCGAAATATCGATGTCCTTTATGGTTTTCTTGTTCATAAGGTCAGAACCACCTGCGGTAGCGGGTGGTTGAAGTCGCACTCAGGGCCGTCCGGGGAACCTCACGATAGTGCTCATATCGTCAAACCACCCGCTACCGCAGGTGGTTCTGACTAGAGCCCGGCCTGGGACTTCGATGTCACCTTATCGTTGCGATAGCTGACGAAAACCGTCTTGTAATTATCACCAACATACTTGACCGAAATGAATGTGCTGCCGCCGCCCTTGCCGCTGTAAAACTCCGTGCCTTTGCCGCCAAAAATGCTTTCCACCTCAGAGCGTTTCATGCCGTTGGTGATCTTCTCGAATTTTGCTAGCGTGACGTCGTATTCGCCTTTTGCAGTAGTCGGCGCTGCCGTGTTCGCTGCCGGTGTTCCCGCGGGGCGCGATGACTCAGGGTCGCTCGTCTTGCCGAGATCGATTAGCCTGCCGGGGCACGAACAACCTAGAACGACGAGCAGCATAATGATGATGCAGAGATTTAGCGAATTCTTCATTTTCATAAGACCTGTCACGGCTTCTCGGGCAATTTCCAAACAATGACATATGAGGCGGAGTCATTTTCGCGCAGATTGTGCTTGCCGGGCATAATAAATCTCTCGCAGCTGGCGGGATGAGAGTAACCGTCGAATTTGAATTCGTCGGGGCAAATCAGGGCCCTGTAGCCATCTTTTACATGAACAGACGACGCCGTGTCGTTGCCGATCTTTCGCATCTGCCCAAGACTGGCGGCAAATGTGCCGACATCGAACCCCTGCCGCTTGCCGACCTGGTTCCGGTCCTCGTAAAGGATTACCGGCTGTTTTTCGTCCGCCGGGCTCTTATCGCTCAGGTCGATGACCTCGATGAACGAAATGCTGTTGGCAAACCTCAGGTTATGCCGGCCTTCTTCGTGCTCTTCGCAGTCGCCGGCACCACGGGCGCTTATGCCTTCGTCAACACAAAACTTGACGCGAAATCCTTTGCCCACGATGGCCGACCGGGCGAGATTATCCCCGATCTTTCCGAATTCACTTCGATCTGAGCGGTACATGCC
>DATLNN010000063.1:0-9030 GCA_035536695.1 Pyrinomonadaceae bacterium
CTTTCCTGAAATTAGTTGATAGCGGGAAGTTAGAGCTTGACAGGCCATTGGCTACATACCTATCTGAGCCCTATGTGCAAAATGACGAACGGGTCGACCTCATCACGGCCCGCATGGTGCTTGCCCACACAACCGGATTTCAAAACGAAGCTATGCCTGGAAAACCTGTAAAGATCCATTTCAGACCCGGCGAAAAATTCAGCTATTCAGGCGAGGGCTTTCTCTATCTGCAGAAAGTGGTCGAACGCGTAACGGGCGAACCCCTTGAAGCGTTTATGAAAAAGACCGTCTTCGAGCCTTTGCGGATGACGAGCAGCAGTTTCGTGTGGCAAGAGACGTATGAAACGCGCAAAGCCAACGGGCATAAGCCTTCGGGGGTTGCCGGTCAGAAAAGAAGGCCCACGGTGGCCAGGTCGCCCTCGGGGCTGCATACGACAGCTCTTGATTACGCCAAATTTGTGATCGCGGTAATAAACGGAATTGGTTTGCGTTCCGAAACGACCGGACAAATGCTGAAAGGCCAGGTTCGGCTGGATGAAAGCTGCTTCTCTTGCATCGAGCGAAGTCCCGGGCGGGTTTCGCCGGCTCTCTCATGGGGACTCGGCTGGGCGTTAGAACGAACTCAGACCGGCGAAGCTATCTGGCATTGGGGCGACAACAACAGCGAGTTTCACAGTTTTGTTATTGGCTATCCTAAAGAGAATAGCGGCATCGTTACCTTCACGAATAGTGGCAACGGTCACTCCATTATTCCGGAGATCGTTTCGCAGATCACGGGAGGCAGTCATCCTGCTTTTGCCTGGATGGGGTATGACGCCTATAACTCCCCCTCTAAACTTTTATTCAGAGACATTCTGGCCCGCGGAAGCTCGGCATTAAATGAGTACCGCCAACTTCGCATCAAACGCCCCGGTGGGGGCGTCTTGAGCGAAACTCAGGTAAATGCAATGGGTTACTCCCTGCTGGCGAAGAAAAGGATCCGGGAAGCGATCGAGGTGTTCAGGATGAACGTCGAGCATTTTCCAAACTCGGCAAATGTATACGACAGCCTGGGCGAAGCCTACATGATCAATGGCGATAAAGAGCTCTCCATTACCAACTATCAGAGATCGCTTGAGTTAAACCCGAATAATCAGGAAGCACGCGAAATACTGAAGAAGCTGAAAGGCCAGTAGCGAATAGAAGTTCGGGCTCCCAGTACTCTATGGACTATGGACGGGGAAGGCCTCCGTGAGTGCAGATTCTTGACCCCGCATTTTTCATGGTATTTAACGGACGCTCTCAGGCGGCTCGGCCAACCCTAACCATTCAGCCGATCTGAACGATGTCCATTACTTCGGGCTCACCTTTTATCGCAGGAAGCGCCCGAAGGAGAAGAAGAACCTGCCCTTGCCGCTTTGGTTTAGGCCGCCGCCCAGGAGGATGGGGCCTAGCGGGGTTTCGATGATGAATCCGGTTGAGATGCTCTGCCGGTATTTTGCATCTCGAAGGCTTTCAAACGCGCTGCCGCCTTCGTACCATGCGCCGACGTAGCCTCTGCCGCCGAACAGGGCCGGCAGGATCTGGCGGCTGTGAAGGATGCCGACGCCGCCATAGGCATAATTGCTGCCCCGAAACTGGTCGACGCCATAGCCGCCGATGCGAAACGGCCCGCCGAGCGTGAACTGTCTCAATACCGGTGCTGTTGCTCCGAAACTCGTGCCTGCCCCGCCAAAGCTAAAGACCGTATTTCGCTCGGTGATCGGAGTGAAGATCCATGTTTGCGATTCGGCCTGAGTGATGCTGCCCGGTATTCCCGGCGAGTCAAAATAATGATCGAATGAGTTTCTGGAAAGTATTCCCTGCGTCGGAACCTGTGCCTGATCGAGTCGGTCATAGGTCCATCTGAGCGACGCAAGCGAAAACTTACCTTTTACTTCGGGCAGCAGCGGGTCGCCGATCCGTCTTATTGCTTTTTCATAACCGATGACATATCCGGCCCGCACTTCGCTCCGCTTGTCAAACGAGTAGCCCAGATCGACCCCGGCCTGGAACCCGGAGAACGAATATTCCGAAACACGAACATCGTCGTCATAGAACGAGACCTTTCGCCGCTTATACGAGGCGCGGGGAGCGACAAAGAATTTTGTATCACTTAGCGGCCGAAAATATTCGCTGGCGAGCAGCATGTTTGAACCGACCCTGACATCGTTTCGCCATTCGGCCCGATTACGGCCAACGTCAAAGAAAGTGATCCGGGCAAGAATGCTTAGATTCACGTCTTCTGATTCGACACTGTTAACATCGAAGCCGACATCGAGTCTGGTGGGGTCGGTTGGTTTTCCGTTTGTTTCATTCGTCCGGATGTTTAGGCCGATCTTGCCATCGCGTTCGATTATTTCGTAGTTGAGGGCGTCGAACCGGCCGGTACCGGTGAGTTCCGAAAGTTCCCGTTCGAGTTCTTTCCGTTTTACGTCGTCCAGAGGCATACCGAGGTATTTACCCTGAAGCTTCACCTCTATTGTGCGGGCAGCCGCCCGGTCCGAACCGTCAATAGCTAAAAATGTCGGAACAGGATCAACATCGGGCTTTTCCCGCGTCTTACGACGCGCAAGATGCTCTTGCCACGCTTCCTCCGTTATAGAAAGGCCGCGGAGAAGTACCTCTTTTTGTTTAGCTCCTTGATATCCAAGCTCGATGATCTCTTTGCTATCGCCAAAACTTGACGTGCCGAACTCTTTCAGATCGGGGGCAATTATCACATCGGCCTGAAGCAGACTCCGCCGGGAGTTTTCGGCTGTCGCGATATTAATGGTTTGGGCCAGGACCCCGATGAGGCTTTCGAGCGACTCGCGGCTTGCGGGTTGGGTCTCGATGTTGACGACGATAAGGATATCCGCGCCCATCGCCTTAACGACATTTGTCGGGATGTTATTGACCAGGCCGCCATCCGACAGGATCTTTCCGTCGATCTCGACCGGAGCGAAAACCCCGGGGATCGACATTGTTGCCCGCAAACTTCGCGAAAGCGAACCGCTCTTCAGCTCCTCGGATGCTCCGTTTACCATATTCGTTCCGACTGTACGATACGGGATCGGAAGCTGGTCGAAATCTCTCACCCTTGCATAGGGCAGGGTCACCCGATCGAACAGAAGTCCGATCTCATGGCCCGAATTGAATGCGGTCGGCAGTTTAAGGCCAGTGAGTCGGCCGCGAAGAGGTATAGGCCCGGGAATATTCCGGCGATCTTCTTTTCGACGGAACGCAAGATCGTCAAAGGATGTCGACGAAGTGAATAGTTTGCCCCATTCAAGATCTGCGATCATCGCCTCGATCTCTGCCGGCGTTTTGCCCATCGCATATAACGCTCCGATCAACCCGCCGATGCTTGCCCCGCCGATGTAATCAACCGGAATTCGATTTTCCTCTAATACCTTCAGGACCCCCACGTGCGCAAAACCGCGAGCACCGCCGCCGCTTAGTACCAGGCCAATTGTCGGCCGCGTCTTAACGTCGGATGCCTGCGCACTTGCGGGAGCCTGAATTGCACCCAAGAGCATGCATATAATGAAGAACGATTTGATCCGCTGCAGCATAGATGGAATCACTTAAACTCTCTCAATGATACTCTTTTCGGCTTCAGACGGCCTTAATTATTCCTTCTGCATCGATCGCAGAAAATGACGGGGTACTTTTCAACAAGAGAAAGGGCATTGTGGTGGAAGAAAACTGGACAATTTTTGCCGGCTGTTTTACACTCGGCACATGCTGTTTTTGCTGACCAGCCTCGCCCTTACGTAGCCGCTCGTTGATCATTCGACGACGCGGCGGCCCGATCTAGAAATCAGACAATGAAACTGTGCAGATGTGGATAGACTGAGGTTTATTCGCTAAACTTGCTATTTTGCCGCTTCGAGATGCGGAGCACGAACATTAGGTATGGACGATAAATACTTCCCAAAAAAAGTCGAACAGAAATGGCAGCGGCGTTGGGCGGAGACGCGGGCGTTTGAGGCCGAGGTCGACAGTGAAAAGCCGAAATTTTACGCGCTCGAGATGCTGCCTTATCCGTCGGGGAACCTGCACATGGGGCATGTGCGCAACTACTCGGCGGGCGACGCACTGGCGTGGTACAAGCGGTTAAAGGGTTTTAATGTCCTGCATCCGTTTGGATGGGATTCGTTTGGGCAGCCGGCCGAGGACGCGGCGATCAAACGCGGCGTGAATCCGCGAGAGTGGACCGAGGACAATATAACGGCGATGCGCGGGCAGATGGAGCGGATGGGGTTTAGCTACGACTGGCGTCGTCAGATGTTCGCCCACCGGCCCGAGTATTACAGATGGGACCAGTGGTTCTTTTTGAAAATGTACGAGATGGGTTTGGCCTACAAGCGAATGACACAGGTGAACTGGTGCTCACACGATCAGGCGACACTCTCGAACGAACAGGCAAGCGGCGGGCTTTGCTGGCGGTGCGGCAATCCGGTTACGAAGAAGGACCTGGAGCAGTGGTTCCTGAAGACGACGGCATATACCGAGCAGTTGCTCGAAGGCCTGACCGAGATCGAAGCCGGTTGGCCGGCCAGCGTTATCAAGCGGCAACGCGACTGGATGGGACGCTCCGAGGGGGCCTTTGTCGATTTCGAGGTCAAGGCTACGGACGATTCCTTATTCTACTGTCCGATCGTCGACGGATTGACGAGCTCGAGCGCAGTCGGCAGGGGCCGCATTCGAGTTTTCACAACGCGGATCGACACTATTTACGGGGCCAATGCGATCGTGCTTGCCGCCGAGCATCCGGTCATTCAGGCAAATTTGGATAATTTTCCCGAAGCTGTTTCGGAAAAGATCGCGCTTATTCGCGTCGAAAATACCAAGCCGACCGATCATGAGGTTGAGATCGAGAAGGACGGCATCGACACGGGCCTCAGCGCAATAAACCCTTTCAGCGGTGAAGAATTGCCGATTTGGGTCGGGAATTACGTCATGATGGAGTACGGCACCGGCGCGGTGATGAGCGTACCGGGGCACGACGAAAGAGACCTGGAGTTTGCTCTTAAGTTTGGCCTGAGCGTGAAATCAGTCATTGAACCGGCTGAGCGAGAGGGCGGGGGCAAGCCGCGCTTCCAGACTGCGAATAGCGCAGCGTTCACGGAATACGGAGTGCTTGTGAATTCGGGAGAATGGTCAGGCATGCCATCGATCGAGGCCAAGAGAGAAATGGCCGCCTACGCCGAATCGCGCCGTTTTGGTCTGGCGGCAACAACGTACCGGCTGCGTGACTGGGGCATTTCGAGGCAGAGATTTTGGGGCGCGCCCATCCCGATCGTTTATTGCGATGCGTGCGGTGTTGTTCCTGAAAGACCTGAGAATTTGCCCATCGGGCTGCCGGAAAACATCCCGATCACGGGGACCGGAGAGTCGCCTTTGGCAAACATACCCGAGTTCGTCCAAACACGCTGTCCAAAATGCGAGGGCCCGGCAAAACGCGAGACCGATACGATGGACACGTTCGTCGATTCGTCATGGTATTTCTTTCGCTACACCGATCCGGCGAATACGACACTGCCGTTTGACCCGGAAACCGCAGCCTACTGGACGCCAGTCGATCAATACATCGGCGGCGATGACCATGCGGTGATGCACCTGATCTACGCGCGTTTCTGGACAAAGGTCATGCGGGACATGGGATTAGTAAGTTTTGCCGAGCCTTTCAGGCGCCTGTTGACGCAGGGAATGGTCGTTGGGGAGACTTTTTTTGATGATGCGACCGGAAAAAAGGTCTATGAAATGCCGGCAAACGTAACGGTAACACGCGATGCGAAAGGAAAGATCACGACAGCGGTTTCCGCTGATGGCCGACCCCTCAAACACGCCATCGAGCGGATGTCAAAATCCAAGGGTAACGGCGTAGATCCGGATGAGATGGTTGACATTTACGGGGCCGATGCCGCTCGATTGTTCACTCTGTTCGCAGCGCCCATCGAGAATGAACTGGTCTGGAACGAAGCTGGCATAGAAGGCGCCGTACGGTTCCTTCAGCGGGTGTGGCGGTTGGTGCTGAAATGGGAATCAACGATAGGCATGACGCCACTGGAAGCGGGTGCGCCCATCATTTCGGGTGCACGCGACCTGAGACGCAAAACCCATCAAACGATCAAACGTGTCCAGGATGATTTTGAGGAACTGCAATTCAATACTCCGGTGGCGGCGTTGATGGAACTATCGAATGCAATAGCGGATCTCGACGTCGACCCTGTGATGGCCACACCGGATCAGATCGTCGCCGTGCGCGAGGCTCTCTCGGCGCTTATCCTTATGCTCACGCCCTATGCGCCTCATACGGCCGAGGAACTCTACTCCGTGATCGAGGGCCACGAAGATGGAATTATCAAAAGCGGCGGCATGTTTCCCGAATACAACGAAGAATTGGCGCGTGCCGAGACGATCGAAATTGCCGTCCAGGTGAACGGCAAGCTGCGCTCGCGTCTCGTGGCGCCGCCTGAGAGCTCTAACGCCGAACTGGAGAAGATGGCTTTCGCCGACGAAAAGACCCGTGAATATACCGAAGGCAAAGAGGTCGTCAAAGTGATTGCTGTCCCGGGGCGGCTTGTAAACATTGTGGTGAAATAGCCGCCGAAACGGTAAGGTAAAAATAATTCTTGCAGAGTGAGATCGCCGCGGCGCGGCGTCTTCCTTGCTCGAAAATCACAAAAAAACTAAAATTAATGATATCGGTGCGACCTATTCTCACGGAAAACATCTAAGATAAGGCGTGTGGTGTTAGTGTCTACGTGTCGCGGGACGATTTAACCTCGATGAAGGAATGCCAGGTCTGTAAAACTTGCTTCAGCGATTCTGTCAACATCTGTCCGACGGACGGGATGCCGACGGTCCATACCCTGGCCGGCGAGCCCCTGCTCGAGGGCAAGTATCAGCTTGATTGCCGTCTGGGGCAGGGCGGCATGGGCATTGTTTACAAGGCCCGGCATGCCTATCTAAAAACGCAGCTTGCCATCAAGGTCATTCTGCCGGACCTCGTGGGTAACGATCCGCAGCTGGTCACGCGTTTTCGCCAGGAAGCCCTCGCGGCCGCGGCTATTCGTCACCAAAACGTGGTCAGCGTGACTGACTATGGCGTGATCGACGGCACCGTGCCGTTCCTTGTAATGGAGTATGTCGAGGGCGAGTCTCTGCACGATATGCTTGCCCGCGAGAAAAAGCTATCGCCTGACAGGGCGCTCGATCTGATGACGGCGATCTGCGCCGGGGTGGGCGCCGCCCACGACCAAGGCATAGTTCATCGTGATCTCAAGCCACTCAATATCATGATCTGCAGCGGCCGACCCAACATGTCTCAGGCCGTTAAGATCCTCGATTTTGGTCTGGCAAAGATCAAATCCGGCGAATTGCTCGGTTCGTTTGTCCAGGCGCAGACGACGGGACTGATGGGCTCGCCGTACTACATGGCTCCGGAGCAGTGGGCCGATGAAGAGCCCGATTCGCGCTCGGACGTCTATTCGCTCGGCGTGATGCTGTTTCAGATGCTCGCAGGTGATGTGCCTTTCAAGGCGGCGTCCATACCGGCGATCATGAAGAAGCATATCTCAGACCCCGCCCCGTCGCTGACTTCCGTCGGGATTACGGCATCGCCTGAGTTGGAACTTGCGATCCTTCACGCCCTGCAAAAGGACAAGAGCCGGCGCACGGAATCGGTGGATGATCTGGTGGACGAATTGCGCGCCGCGGTGCGGCCGGAGGGACGACCAACAGAATCGATCGCACGGCCCGCGCTTTCGTCCCTCAAGATAACGACCCGGCCGCCGCGATCGAATGTGTTCGTTGACAGCGTAGGCATAGGATTGACGCCTGAAAACGGGACACTGCTGGTCGAGGGGATGCAAAGCGGCAACCATCATCTTCGCGTCAGCCACGCCGGCTTTCAGGACTGGTTCGGCGATGTCCGGTGTGACGGGCAGCCCCAGGAGATAGTTGCGGAGCTGAGGGCCGCAGGAAGTGTTTCGAGCATCGCTATTCCCAGGCCAAATCTTGATTCGACGACCCCAATGGCAGCCGTATCGTTTCCGCATATCGTTGCGAGTCAGAGGCTCGATCCGGAACAAACGGTCGTCCAGACGGCGCAACAGAGCAACTATGATGTCTCGGTAGCGACGGTGCCGCCGCCCGCAAAGAAGTCGCGGCTTTCTCCCATTCTTTTGGGAATCGGCGGTTTATTCACACTCTTCCTGATAGGAATTATTGGCGTCGGCGGAGCATACTGGGCCGGCCTGTTCGGCGGATCGGGGACCACTGGAAATTCGGCCAACAGCTCGCCAACGCCCGGGCCAACACCGGCGGCTGCGGGAACGTACGAGATGATCCCGATCCCCGGTGGGACGTTCACGATGGGCCGCAACGTCGACCCATGGGAATACGGGGAGCATGTCGTACAGGTCGGTAGTTTTGCGATGGGCAAGACCGAGGTTACAAATGCCCAATACCTGGAGTTTATTAAGGCTACGAAGCATGTGACACCGCCACATTGGATCTACTTCCAGCCCATTCAGGGAACCGAGAAGAGGCCGATCTCTTTTGTTTCGCGTGACGACGCCATAGCCTACGCGCGGTGGTTTTCGCTGCAGCATGGCGGCACGTATCGGCTTCCGACCGAGCAGGAATGGGAGTACGCGGCGCGAAACGGCGACGCCGGGAATCAGTTCCCCTGGGGAGATGACTGGGTCGACGGGAATGCCATCATGGGGAGGGCCGACGGTGAACACGCCGACGTCGGATCAAAGCCTCAAGGCGCGAACAAGTGGGGCGTCCTTGATTTGATCGGCAATGTCTATGAATGGACAAGCACGGAGTATTATCGCTATCCTGGGAGCGAAGAAAAGGTAGGCGAAAGAAAGGATTCGAAAGGGCATATATCGGTACGCGGCGGTTCGGCCGATGAGGATAGAGCGGTGAAAAAAGTTTCGTCGACCTGGCGGGCGTTTGTGCCCAAGGACACGAAGAACAAGGCTCTGGGATTTCGCCTGGTAAAAGAAA
>DATLNN010000064.1:0-4057 GCA_035536695.1 Pyrinomonadaceae bacterium
ACCGATAACACCACGCCGTTTAGAAACCCGCTCGACCTCGACTAAATAATGGCAAAAACTATGCACGCCATGTCTCCGGACCAGGAAACCAGGAACCGGGTAATTGTAGCTCTGGACGTTGAAACACGTGCCGAGGCGGCCGAGCTCGTCAGCGAACTCGGCGGGCGGGCGGGCGCGTTTAAGATCGGCCTGCAGCTTTTCACTTCGGCGGGACCAGATGTGGTGCGAGAGATCGTGACCGTCGGACATCGCGTTTTCCTCGATCTTAAGTTTCACGATATTCCAAACACCGCTGCCAAAGCTGCTATCGAGGCGGCGAGGCTTGGCGTCTGGATGCTCAACCTCCATGCGCTCGGAGGCCGGGCAATGATGACGGCAGTTGCGGACGAAGTCGCACGAACATGTGAGAACGAGGGCATCGACCGACCGCTCCTGATCGGCGTGACCGCGCTCACTAGCTCAGACGCGGCGTCATTGAGTGAAGTGGGTCTTAATTCAAATGTCGAAGAACAGGTCTCAGCCCTCGCCCGGCTCGCTGCTGCGAGCGGAATGGACGGTGTCGTCGCCTCGGCCCGCGAGGTGCCGGGTATTCGCCGCGCGGTCGAAGATCAAAGTTTTCTTACAATTACGCCCGGGATTCGCTCTGAATTTGCAACCGCCGACGATCAGAAGCGTGTAACAACAATTCGCGAAGCATTCGCGAATGGCTCAGACTATGTCGTCGTCGGCCGTCCGATCATCCGGGCAAACGACAGGGTCGCAGCTCTCGAGAGCCTTATCGACGAGGCTGGGAGCACGAACTAGTTAATGGAACGCATACCGAAAAATTTCTCTGATCGGTTGAGACCCATAGCCTCGACCTCGGCCCGCCTGTTTGTTATCTCGCTGTTTTGTCTTTCGAGCCTGCTGTGTCTGCCAGGTGAGACTGCTGGGCAGGATGTCGATAAACCACGCCTGCGAGTCGGCGAAAAGCTTTCCTACAACATTTCGTTCGGCAAATTTACGGACGCGGGCAATGCAGAACTTTTTGTCGCCTCACGCGGGAAGTTGGGGCTGACCGATGCTATCGAGATCAGGTCGCGGGTGAAAACGGTCGATCTCGTGAGCGCGGCGTTTATGCTCCTCGACGAGAGTCGGACGGTGTACGCGGCGCCGGATACGGGATTGCCGCTTTACGTCAGCAAAATATCGCAGGTGGGCGCGATACCGAGAGAGATGGTCAGCAATTACCTAACGGTGCCGACGTCAAACTTCGATCTGATCACGCTTTTGTATCGGGTGCGCGAAACGGGAGGGATCGGTACGTTTCCATTTCTTGAGAACGACCGCCTCTACTCGGCGGTGTTCACGGCGGGACCACCGGTCAGGATCAAAACGGACGCCGGCGAATTCGAGACGATCACCTCAAGCGTGCAAAGTGAGTTTTTGACCTCGAATGGTGTCCGGGATCTGAAAATCAATTTCGCAACTGACGAGTCGCGCATCCCCGTTATGTTCCGCTTCATGACCGCGAGGGGCGAATTCAAGGCGATACTTTCGTCGTTTACGCTGCCCGATTCGGACGTGGCCCCGCTGCCGACGCCCGTTCCGACCCCGCCGATGCCGGCGACACCCAAACCGACGCCGACGCCCTTGGTGTATGTCGAAAATCGGCCGCTGCTGCCTGAACTTGGATTTGTGATAGGCGAAACACTGGACTTTCGCGTAACGAACGCGGGCGTGCCTGCCGGTGTGATAACCCTAAGCGCGGTTGAACGACAAAAGTACAAGGAGAAAGACAGCCTCCTGCTTACTGCGACCGTGACCCGCGTCGAGCCTGGAAACCCGACATTGCGCCTCGGTGATAGCTATCGGGCTCAGGTCGATCCTGATACCTTAACCCCGACATGGGCCGAGGCCAAATTTCTCTCAAACCTCGCGGGACTGAAACAGAACATTACGTTTGATCGGTCCACCGGTGCGATCGCTTTCGGCGGAGCCAGGTCTGTCGACGGGCCGGTTGGGACCCACAGCCTGCTTTCGCTGATCTATGCAATTCGTTCTTTCAACTTAAAGCCGAGCAGGGACGTCTCCAGCCCCGTCAATGACACTCGTGTTGCCGTGTTCTGGGAAACAAAGCCCTATATTTTCACACTCAGGCCGTCGAATGCCGAGGAGATAACGGTCAATGGCGATAAGATGTCGGCCCAGTTGATCTCGATTAAGACCGAGGACCCGACGCTTGATGCGATGGGGTTGAAGGTGTGGCTGAGCACCGAGGGCCGGGTGCCAGTGCGTTTTTCGGCCGGTACTTATGTTGCCGAGCTTATCCCGCGCGCTGCTAACGCAGTTAAATGAGGCCGCGGCCTTGAGCCCGGCAAGACGGTAACCTCATACTTTCGGCCGCTGTCAAAGGAAAACAATTTCTGATCTCATTTCGTATTCAACTTATTGAGAATACAACTTGCAATTGAAAATGATTTTCAATTAGGTTAGAATCTTTCGGACAGGAGAGCATGATGAAACGTATTTTGTTGTTTGCAGTTTTGCTGGTGGCTGGGATGGCAATGGGCGTGTACGGGCAAACGGACGCGGACCGCGAGGCGATAAAGCGTACCGCTCTTAACTATGCCGAGGGCTGGTATGAGGGAAACGCCGATAAAATGGAGAGCTCTCTGAGCCCGGACCTGGCGAAACGCATTGCACAGACAAATCCCCAGGGGCAAAGCAGCCTCGGACAGATGACGGCGATGAGGCTCGTCCAGGCCACACGCGGCGGTTCAGGGAAAAGCACACCTGCGGCCGAGCAGCAGAAAGATGTGACTATCCTCGATATGATGGGCACCGCGGCCGCCGTAAAGCTTGAGATGCGCGACTGGGTCGACTATATGCACATCGCCAAGATGAATGGTAAATGGGTGGTCGTAAATGTTCTGTGGGAGATGAAGCCGGCTAAACCGAAAAGTTGAGTAAAAGCATGACATTGACCAATCTACCCGTAGGCAAAGGCGCGAGGGTAATTGCGGTTCACGGCGAAGGCCGTGTGACCCAGCGATTGATGGAAATGGGAGTTGTGCCGGGCGTGGCCGTGGAAGTCATCAAGACGGCACCATTCGGGGACCCTATCGAAGTTCGGGTGCGTGGATACAGTCTGGCCATGCGCAAAGATGAAGCTGACACGATCGAAGTGAGCGTCTACGGATTGTGCTCATGAATGAACGACAACGGACCTAATTCGCAGATCACTATCGCTCTCGCCGGTAATCCCAATGCCGGCAAGACGACCCTCTTCAACTCTCTCACCGGCCTAAAACAAAAAGTAGCTAATTATCCGGGCGTCACGGTCGAACGTAAGGAAGGCCCGTGGAGGCTCAACGGGAAGACAGCCGGCTTGATCGATCTGCCCGGCCTTTACAGTCTCGACGCGACGTCGCTGGATGAGCATATCGCCAGCGACATCCTACGCGGTTTGCAGGAAGGTGTTCGAAAACCGGATGCTGTCGTGGCGGTGGTCGATGCGACAAATCTCGAACGCAACCTCTACCTGGTCATGCAGCTCTTCGAGTATGGCGTGCCGGTGGTCATCGCCCTGACGATGATCGATGTTTTTGAACGACAGAAGCATAAGATCGACGTCGAGATGCTGGCCCGGAAGCTCAAAGCCCCGGTCGTTCCGGTCGACGCTAAGACGGGGCGCGGCATTGATGATCTCGCGGAGCGCGTCGGTGACGTACTTTTCACAACGCCGACCGTACCTTATGAGTTTGATGCCGAAGCGGAAAACTCGGGCCCACACGGCAAGATCTTTGCCCGTTACAATTTTATCTCGGATGTGGTGCAGGATGCGGTGCTGCATAGCGATCACCGGTCGCACGAGCGCTCGGACAGGATCGATCGCGTGTTGACGCATCCATTCTTTGGGCTTGTCATTCTCGGAGGCATTCTGCTTCTGGTGTTTCAGACGATCTTTTCGTGGGCTAGCCTGCCAATGGATCTGCTGGAGAAGGGATTTGGAGCGCTGGCCGATCTTACCCGGGTCGCGCTGCCGGCCGGTATCCTCTCCGATCTGGTCGCTGAC
>DATLNN010000065.1:0-8938 GCA_035536695.1 Pyrinomonadaceae bacterium
TTAAACAGCGCCACGTTCTCGACACCGGTTTCCTTGCTTCCGTGTATCTCGCGCACCTCGGTGTTCCACAAGACCTCAATGTTTTCATGGGCCAGTACGCGTTCCCGCATGATCTTGGATGCTCGAAATTCGTCGCGGCGATGGACCAGGGTCACCTTTGATGCGAACTTTGTGAGAAACAAGGCCTCTTCCATGGCCGTGTCGCCGCCGCCAACCACAACGATGGGCTTTTCTTTGAAGAAGAATCCGTCGCATGTTGCGCACGCCGAGACGCCGTTGCCCCCGAGGCCCTCCGGCACAGGCGCTTCGCCCGGTATACCGAGCCATTTCGCCGAAGCTCCGGTTGCGATAATGAGCGTCTCGGCTTTGATGATGGTCGAGAGCTCGGTACTGTCTTCGCTGTCCTTACCAAACAAAGTGAATGGCCGCATCGATAGATCGACCCGGTCGATCCAGACATTTATGATCTCGGTGCCGAAACGTAATGCCTGCGAACGAAACTCATCCATGAGGATAGGGCCCATTATGCCGTTCTTAAAACCGGGATAATTCTCAACGTCGGTGGTGATCGTAAGCTGGCCGCCGGGCTGAGGGCCGTCGATGACAAGCGGCTCGAGCTGGGCTCGCCCCGCATAGACGGCAGCTGTCAGGCCAGCCGGGCCGGACCCGAGAATTACCAGTTTCTTGTAGATCAGTTTTTCACTCATAGCGACAGGCACGGCCCGCAAATGCCGAGATCCTTTGGTTTTTGCCAGTGCTTATAGTATAACTATCGTCTGATAGGTTCGTCTAATAGGTCGAAAGCGCGGTCAGGCCTTTTTCGCTCCCCCAGGGCCGGCACGATTGGTTGCCGCCAATGAGCTCGCACCTTTATCATGTTAAACTTGTAACGATATCTGTTACTAACCCAGTTCAGTACTACTGATGACCTCGATACAACCCCACTTTGAGGAGAAGCGGTTCGCTCTTAGAATAGCCATCCGCCTGCCGGTGGTCGTTTCGGGCAGGACGGAGGACGGGGCTACGTGGAGTGAACCCACAGAAACCGACGATATCTCAACGCTAGGGGCGTTATTTCGATTAAATCAGAACGTCTCTCTGGATGACACACTCTACATTCGTTCGCACAGGCCAACTGGCGTGCCGGTTGAGGTAAAGGCACAGGTGGTTCGCGTTATACCCGCTAATTACGGCACCGCGCGTATCGGGGTCGCGATAGAGGCCCCGAAGGAAAGTTGGCTGCGGCTGTTTGTGGCTTGGATCGCCGACGATAGCATTGTAGATGGTGTTAGTGAATGGCATGTGTCATTAGAGAGCGGTGCTCAGTAGATCGGACGTAAGTTAGGGTGTCGCCGCGATCCGTGAACTTTGCTTTCCGGGCTGGGCCCTTGCGTGCCTGACATTCCATTTTCTATGGCGAACTACAAAACAATTTCCATCGAAAAACGCGGCAAAGTCGCGATAGTTACGGTCAATCGCCCAGATAAGCTCAATGCCCTGAGCACGGAAGTCCACACGGAGGGTGTCGCCGCACTCGATGATCTCCGCGGCGATGATTCAATTCGCGTGCTTGTCATTACCGGCGCCGGCGAGAGATCATTTATCGCCGGGGCTGATATCAGCGAATTTGAAGGCAGGACGCCCGTCTCCCAACGAGACTCATTTCATGAGCGCTCCCTGTTCAACACACTCGACACATTCCCGAAACCCGTTATCGCAATGGTCAACGGCTTTTGCCTTGGCGGCGGAAACGAACTCGCCATGGCATGCGACATTCGGATCGCGAGCCAAACAGCGCGCTTTTCGCAGCCCGAGATCAATCTAGGGATCATGTGCGGCGGCGGCGGCACGCAGCGTTTGCCCAGATTGATAGGTGAAGGCCGGGCAATGGAGATGGCTCTCACGGGCGACATGATCGATGCCGAAACGGCACATCGGTTTGGTCTCGTTAACCACGTGTATCCGACGGACCAACTGGAAGCGGAGACGATGAAACTTGCCGAAAAGATCGCCGAAAAAGCCCCTGTAGCTCTTCAGCTCTCGAAGGAGGCCGTAAAATTCGCGTCGCGCTCGAACCTCGACGAGGGACTCCGACGTGAGGTCGACCTATTCGCCATCTGTTTTTCGACGGAAGACAAACAGGAAGGCGTGGCGGCATTCCTCGGAAAGCGAAAGCCCGTGTTCAAAGGAAGATAGTTCGATATGAGAGTTGAGCGCTCGCCTTGACCTGCCCGTCTATTTTCGATAAATTCAATTTTCGCTAGTCCGCACTCGGAACTCGAAACTCCGAACTCGGAACTCACTTTTGGGGACGTAGCTCAGTTTGGCAGAGCGCTGCAATGGCATTGCAGAGGTCAGGGGTTCGACCCCCCTCGTCTCCACCAAGACCACGGCACCTCGGCGCAGGTGCCGTTTCATTGACTAATGTATTCCGGTCTACAAAATGCATTAGTGATACAGAGTATCATTCTTAGGAGAAGGAGAATGGTATGAACAACATTAACGAGCAGGACACCAACGCCCCGGCTAAGGACCCAAAGGACTGGAAATCAGGGGATGACCCTGCGACACCTTCGCAGCGATCCTATCTTGAGACCCTGGCCGAGCAAGCCGGCCAAGAGCCGCCGCAGGACGAGCTAACAAAGGCCGAAGCCTCGGAGGAGATCGACCGCCTCCGAAGCGAGGCCGGCATTGCGTCATAGCAAACCGGCGTTGTGGCGAGGGTCAGCCATCGATAGTTAAGGCTCTGACGGCGGCTTTTGCTGATTAGGCTGCTCGTGCTCCCAGAAAAAGCGGCCGCGCATGCGGCGCTGCGGGTACTCTTCGTTCATGGTCGCGGCATCGAACAGAACGCCGTTGGCCATGACGTATTTGATCGTTTCGGTATTTCGTATATCGGCGAGCGGGCTTTTCTCGACGATCATCAGATCCGCGAGCTTGCCCGGCTCGATCGAGCCAATGTCGCCATCGAGGCCGAGATAACGTGCCCCGTCAAGCGTTGCGGCGCGCAGGGCTTCCATTGTCGTCATTCCACCCTGGACGAACATCCAAAGCTCCCAGTGTGCGCCGAGACCCTGCAGCTGCCCGTGGGCACCTAGCTGGGCACGGCCCCCGGCGCGGACAAAATCCCGCACAGTGCGAGCAAGCTCCACGTGATAAAAATCGTCTTCCGGCACCATCAGCCGGCGACGTGAACGGGCGTCGACGACTCCGCGTGGAGTGAAACGTAAAAGTTTTTCGTTCTTCCACACCTCCGAGTGCTGGTACCAGTAGTTCTCGCCCCAGATGCCGCCATAGCCGACGATCAAGGTCGGCGTATAACCAACGCCGCTGCGGGCAAACAGTGTCAGGGCATCCTTGTACAGCGGTGCGATGGGCAGAGCGTGCTCGATGCCCGTGTGCCCGTCGAGCACGTGGGTCATGTTGTAAAAAAAGGTCGAGCCGCCCTCGGGCACGTTCATCATCTGCAGGTCGCGTGCAGCCTTGACAAGCTGCTGGCGCTGATTGCGCCGCGGCTGGTTATAGCTCTTTATCGATATGGCGCCGACGGATTTTAAACGCTCGACGTGACCGCGCGCGTCGTCAAGATTGTTCACGACAGACTTTTCCGCATTCTCCGCGCCGTACACAATGTACCCGGTCGAGTACACGCGCGGCCCCGTCATGACGCCCGCCTTTACCATCTCCGCCTGCGAAAAAACGAGCTGTGTCGAGGCCGAAGGGTCATGCGTGGTCGTGACGCCATAAGCAAGATTTGCATAATAGGGCCACTGTTTTTCCGGGCTGATATCGAGCGTGTTATAGCCCATGTGAGCGTGGACGTCGACCATCCCCGGCATTATGGTGCGGCCGAGCATGTCGATCTGCCGGGCCCCACGCGGAACATCCACCCGCGCCCCGACCGCCTTGATGCGGTTGTCCTCGATCAGCACCGTGCCGCGTTCTATTACCTCATCGCCGCGCATCGTGATGATGCGGGCGTTTGTCAGGGCGACGAGCCCGCGCGGCCGCGCAGTCTCGAATTCAAATGAGATGCGGGTGGTCGCCGGCACAGGCGCGTCGGTTGCCGGAGTGCCGGCGGTCTGCTGCCGAAACACTTCGTCAAGCCGCTGCTCGTGGAAATTCTCGCCGGCCGTCCACGCGACCGTTTTGCTGTCGGAGGACCATGTCAGCCAATCGCCGGACTTTGCCGACAGCGTTTTTACAGGCACTATGGCCTCGGTCGCACTCAGCTTGACCGTCCTGCCTGTCTGCGGGAACGGGGCAAGATAGATCTTGTGTAGCTCCTTAAATGCGACCCAGCGCATGTCGGGCGACGGTACTATCTCGGATGCGGACTTGGCCTCAACGTGACGGCGGTAATCGTCGCCGGACAGCTTGACGCTGCTCAGGAACGTAACGAACTGTGCGGGAGCCGTCGCCGAGCCCGCGGGAACGGGCGGCGATTCCATATAGAGGATGCGCTCGCCCTTGGGATCAAAGTTCAGGACCGGCATGCGCGAATTCGACCCACGGCTCAGCACGTCGGTAACAAACCGGCTCTCGCGGCCATCCCAGTAATGGATCTCGAAACTGGACTCACTTGCCAGGTCCTCTGAGTGAAAAATGGTGCCACGCCCCTTCAAGAACGCGACCTTGGTCCCGTCCTGCGAGAAGACCGGATTTGCGTATTGATCGGGCACAGTGGTGATCCGCCGGGCGCCTGTCCCGTCAGAGTTGGCGATCCATACCGCTCCTTTGTCGCGGTCCGTCCATGAGACATAGGTCATGCGCCGCCCGTCCGAACTGAAATTCGGCGCGTATTCGAGGTGCTCTGTCGTCAACAGACGGCGAGGTTCTGTGGTGCCGCGCTTTACATAGATCTTGCCCAGCGCGTTATACACGATGCGATCGCCGTTTCGTCTTGCCCACCGCAGAAGCTTTGCCGTATCTCGCTCGGGCGCTACCTTTTGGGGAAAGCGCAAAGGCTGGGTCACCCGCTGCGCGACATGAGCGGTGAAAGGTATAGGCACGGCGGCGCCGGTACCGACATTGACCCGGACAAACTTGCCGTTGGCGGTGATAACGATCGAGCGGCCGTCCGGCACCCAGGCATAACCCGGGTAAGTGCCAAAGACGGCCCATGTCTCCTGCTGGTCGCGCGTCAGACCATCGTAGATCGGCCATTCGCGGCCCGACTCGATCTCGCGCAGGAATAGAACAGATTTTAAACCCACGCGTCGAATGAACGAAAGATACTTGCCGTCGGGTGATACGACGGGACGAACTGACCCGCCCGAGCCTCTGACGAAGGTTGTTCGCCGGCCCTTTGTCATGTCGTAACGCTCGATCCAGTAAATGCTGTCGTATACGTTCTTGTTATAGTCAAAGGCCGTGCTGTTGACGAAATAGACAAATCGCCCTTGCGGGTCCATCACAGGCTCGCCCGAGTTGGCCGTCCAGTTTGGCCGCTCGGTAAGCTGCACGCCGGTGCCGCCGCCGTTCTTGTGGTACATCCATATCTCGCCCGCGCCCAAGCTTCGCGTGTCGACAAAGTGCTTACGCACCAAAACGTATTCGCTGTCGGGCGACCACGCGGGCGTGTTCACAAGCCGCACGGTCTCCTTGGTCAGCTGCCGCCGGTTCTTGCCGTCGGCATCCATCAGCCAGATATTGTCCCCGCCGTCCCGGTCGGATGTAAATGCGATCGTCTTGCCGTCCGGGCTGAATCGCGGCTGCACCTCGTAGCTTGCCCCGCCCGACAATAATTCCGCCCGCCCGCCGCCGATCGGCATCCGGTATATGTCGCCCAGCAGATCGAACACGATCCACAACCCGTCCGGCGACACATCGCAGCTCATCCACGTGCCCTCATCCGTATCGAACTCCACAAGAGTGCTCGGCCCATGCTCTGCCTCTACATCCCAGGGGGCCGGTTTCTTATCGGCGCCAATAGGTTGAGCTGTCTTTCGCTCATCAGTTGGCGCGGGTGTTGGCGAAGGAGTCTGGGCGATTCCCGGAAGGGAGACTGTGAAGAGCAAAAGGGCGATCAGCGATCTTCGACGCATAGAAATTACTCCTTTGGAGTTTTAGCGGCTGCAAATAAGGTTCGAAGCCTTCTCAAGCGTAGCGCAATAAAGATGCAACCAGCTTGCTGGAACCGATTTCCTTTAGCAGCAATGTTAGTAAGCATTTTGCTAACCCAAAGGAACGGTTTCGCCCAGAATTTGCCTCAGCGGTTCTGACTGTCCATTTCTCCAGCGAATGCTGGAGGCAATTAAAAGGAGGCCGCTTTTCAGCAGCCTCTTGGACCTTCTTGTTAATAGACAGGTTATTTAGTTGGAACGTCCGACACAGTAAAGAAGTCGCCTGTGCCGCTGTTCGTTCTGAGCATTCGCATCACCTCTTCATACTGGAAAGGGCGCGCTCCGCGGCGGCCGAAGACGGCGATCTGGTTGCCGCTTTCATCCGCAGCTCGGTCGCGGTCGAGTGCCTCGGAAACATGCAGCGCCGGATGCTTCGTCTTGAATGTTCCGATCAGCCTTGGTTCGGGACGAGGGCTGAAGCCGGCAAAGGTCGGCATCGTTTCCGGATCGGTCAGCTGTAGCACCCTCAGGCCGTTCTTGCCGTCGGCAATGTACCCGTAAAGGCTGGCGTTCGTCATCGCCACCCGCATGGAATGGGCGTCGTTGATGGCGCCGTCGGCATTGAACGTCTGGTCGAGACGAGGCTGTTCGGGCCGCTCGATATCGATGATAGCGATGCCTTCTTCACCATTTGCGACATATGCATACGTGCGGGCCAGGTAAACATCGTGGGCATGTTTGAGGGGAACCGTCGCACCGGCCACCTTGACGGCCTCACCGCGGGATTGAAGCTCTTTTATATCGACCGTGTGCAGTCCCTCGTGATCGACGACAAAGGCGTACATGAACTGAACAGCGACGGCGACCGGCTTGTCGAACGGGATCTGCTTTGCGATCTTCGGCTGCAGCGGCGTTGTCAGATCGACGATGACGAGCTCTTTATCCGTCGTCATGTACGCGTAATTACCCGCGATCTGGACGTTATTAGCCCCGGTGAGCACACCGCCCGGGTTATAGGTCAGGGCCCGCTTCAGATAGTTGTTAAGGGGGTCGCCGTCGAGCAATGTGGCGGCGTTGACCAGTATAAGCCCCTCCTCCTTGTCCGCGATATATAGATACGCGTAGACCGGGTGGATAGGCCCTTCTTCGTTGATCGCCGGCGGCGGTTTTCCGGCAGCCCTCGCCTCGGCGTTCAAGCGAAGCGCTTCGTCGGGTGGAACCTGCTTATAGGTTCCATCTTCATTCTGAACCGTGCGCCATCGGGCCGGATCAACCGCGAGTGTGGACGGGGCCGCCACCGCCGCCGCATATTTTGTGTCGACGTAAAACTTCTGGCCGAACGGTGACACCGGGGCGGTAACGATACGTTCCGAAAAACCTTTCTGGTCTATCTGGGCCACGTCGTAGACGATCAGCCCGCCCTTTCCGGCCGCCACGTACGCATACTCGCCGCGGACCTGGACCTGCAGAGCATCGGGGCGGCCCTTATTCTCGTAGACCTCCTTCAGCTCGCGCCCACCCTTTACGAATTTGTCGTAATTGTCCTTGAATGCGAGGCGATGCAGCGTACTGCCGTAGACGGCTTGCGGTTCAGGATGTTCGGTTACGGCGACCGCGTCGAGCGAGTGTTCGGCCGCGATGTAAATATAGCGGCCCATAAAGCTGACGAAGTTTGTTCCCTGGAGCATCACTTGCGCGAGCCACGCGTTGTTATTTTTGTCTTTGGAGACGTGGCAATCTGAGCAGCCCTGCGTTTCCTTGCCCCGGACAGTGTGCGGGACATGTGTGTTAAACGCCTGACCGTTAAAGCCCTCAGCCGACACGGTTTGCTGCTGGTGATAGATCCATTCGCGATTCTGATTGCGTGAGCTCACCAGAACAGCCGAGCGCGAAGCGACAGGCGCGACCTGATGACCGGTGACCGTGCCATCCTTGCCGAGCATGAAAATGTCGTCGCGAAGGACCTGGAAGTTATAAGACGTAAAGTTACGCGAGTCGCCACCCTCGTAATGCCGGTTGGGCATCTTGCGGTTGGCCTCCATCGAAAGGTGACATCCGAAGCAGGATGTGACCCACGCCGTATGGCAGGCATAGCAGGTCATCGAACTTTCACGGTGGGCGAGCATCTCCTCGGATGCCTTTGGGTCGCCCCAGGTCGTGTTGTCACGCTGCATTGTCTTGGCGTAAGCCGATTTTTCGCTGTAATCGGCAGCCCCCTGCGTCACGGTATCGATCGTCTGAGTCACCTTCCAGCATTTGGGTGAGGTCACAGGGCGATTATTTACTTGTACTGTGATCGTCTCGATCATCGAGTTCTGGACGATGTCGCCCGCCGCGAAGACGATACGCTCGCCCTTATCGTCGAGACATACCTTTGCGCGCGCCTGGTTTGCGTTCAAGTTTTGTAGGACAGGGGTGCGCTGGCCGGTGATCGAACGAAACTGCAGGCGGGTCAGGTCCCGGCCAACGGTCGGGCGCTGTGCGGTCCGGCGCTGGTTTGCCTCATTCCCGGTTACTTCCATAGCCGCGGGGCCGCTCGTTATGGCGTTTGCCTTGCCCTTCATCGAACCATGGCAATCGATACAGCCGACCTCGATCGCGGCACGCGGCTCATTATAAAGCACTCCGTTCCCGTGGTTGTCCTGTCGGAAATGGCAGTCTACGCAGTGCATTCCTTTTTCAGCGTGAATGTCCTGCATGTGGACGGCCTTGTTCCATTTGCCCGGATCGTCGGGCGCAACCACCTTGTCCTCGGCGTCGAGCAGGTTGCCTTTACGGTCCTTCTTGTAAACGTTCTTGAACAGCCAGCCGTGGCCGTGGGTGTCGGCGAACTGGACATTTTTGAGCTTTGAGTTGAAGTCCGCAGTGCCAGT
>DATLNN010000066.1:0-5816 GCA_035536695.1 Pyrinomonadaceae bacterium
CTCGGCCAGGCCGACCGCGTAAGGGACATGTTTGATAAGGAAGTCTGGATGGGCGTCGATCTCGCCTCCGATCTACAGGGCATTCAGCGCGTCGTTAAGGCAAGTCTAAGAAACACCTCACGATCTACGCGATGAGACTTCCGGCCCGATGGATCGTTCTCCTATATTGGAGAGGTGGATCCGCTTGAGACCCGGCCGGCCGGTGCGAGCCGACGTACCGCAAAACCCGCTTGCCTTTAAGGCGCAAGTGGAGTTAAGATGATGCTACATTTAAGGAATTTGCATTTTTGAAATGTTCGGGCCGGTGCGAGTTGTTTCGCAAACCATGGATCGATCGTATTTCGAATTTGGGCCCGGCTTACTTCGCGGAAGTTCTAATCGTATCGGATTGGGGGTGACAAATTATGATCAACGGCTTATTAGCACTTATTGGTCTGCTCGCCGCGGGTTTTTGTTTTTACCGGTTCCAGCAGACGGGAACGACGATGTATGCCGTCGGCGCCGGGATATTCGGCCTGTTGATGGTGGTGTTCGGCGTGATGTTCTTATCCGGACGGGTCAATAAGACCGAGGATATACACATTACGGAATAACCCGTCCCGTATCGGTCTTTCGATCGTTATTCGCTCTCGCACTGGTGAGGGGCCTTTCAGATTTTAAGTAGTCGAGCGGTTAAGCTCGACTATTTTTGCGCTCATTTTGCTTGTTATAATGCCCTGGACATGGCATACTAGAATGTTGACAAAAATGTAATGATTGAAGAGTTACATTTTTAGATACGGTTTTAAGATGCCAAAGATAGCAGACATTCAGGAGACACCCAATCCCAATGCGGTGAAGTTCATCCTTAAAGAGCCCGTGTCGCACGGAACATCCCATTCGTTTAAATCTCGCGATACGGCGGGGAATGACGGCCTGGCCAAATCCTTGTTTGATATCGATGACGTGGTGTCCGTTTTCTATATGGACAAAATGATCACGGTCGAAAAGGTAGACGAGGCCGAGTGGGACGAATTGCTCCCCGCGATCGCGGTTCCGATCCGGGCCGCGGAGGCTGTAAAGATGTCTAACGGAAACGGCAAGCGTCCAGCCGCCGCGGCAGTTGGCGGCGCTATAGCCGCCGCCGCTAGCGACGATCCCCGCCTTGCACAGATAAACGAGTTGCTCGATGATCGGATCCGGCCTTATCTTGCCGGCGATGGCGGATGGCTTGAGGTGATCGAACTGGATGAGGCGAACACCCTGAAGATCCGTTACGAGGGCGCGTGCGGCAGTTGTCCGAGTTCGCTGACCGGCACCCTTATGGCGATCGAGAATATGATCCGCGATGAGATCGATCCGGAGATCTCGGTCGTGGCAACATAGCCCCTCTGCTTTTCCCGTTCAACAACTTTATTTGTTGATTTTGAAGAATTTCTTGACAATTCCTCGACGGATTGTTCATAATCGACTTTGATGGCGAACTGTGCAGGTTTGTCACTCGACCCCTCAGCGTTCGTTTTCTACCAACAAACCGTTGCCACCCGCGCGTTATCTAGAAACTGCAATTTTGTCATGGATGGAGGAGAAACCAAGTGAATAGCGAAGAACTCGAACTAAGTCTTCGAACCGAATTTGAGAATTATCTCAGGCATGCCCGCGCCGAAATGCGGGAGCAGGCATCTGAATTTCAGGACCGGATCGAAGCTGAATTCGAGCGCCAAAAAACGCAATTCGATGAAGCATTTCTCGCTTTCGCGAGTTGTTTTGACGCTGATCCGGAATTTGACGAAGCTTTCCGCGGTTCTGTAAGCGAGCATCTGCGGATAGCTCGCGACGAAGGCGCCCGAATCGCAGCAGCTGCTACGGACGACGCGGTCAAAATGGCCCAAGAAGCCGCTCGTGCGCCGAAATATGACGAGATCAGGGATGCTGTCAAGGATATCAGCAGCAAGGGTGCGCAATCGGCGATCCTCAAATCGCTGGTAAGTCACGCACAGGAATTTGCTCCGCGTGGGGCCTTTTTCATCATAAAGAGTGAATATTTTGTAGGCTGGAAAGTGTTTGGGTCTGGAACCGAATCGGCTGAGTCACGCATCCGCGAGATACATTGTCCCGCTACGGCCGATTCAATTCTGGCGGCCGCGACACGTTCGCTTCAGACGGTGGAAGCGATGGCGGGACCCGCGGATACGGAGTTCCTCGACCCACTTGGATTTGGACGGCCAGGGCGAATGTACGCGATCCCGTTGGTAGCCCGCCATCGAGGCGTCGCAGTTTTGTACGCCGATGGCGGAGCGGATGGCGCAGACGTTAACCAGGAAGCCCTGGAAATACTCGTCGCTGTCGCCGGCTTGACAGTCGAAATGCTTGCGTCGACGCAGGCTGCGAAGGCAGAAGATCGTAACGTCAGCGCGGATTTTGAAGACAGGCGTCACGATACCGATGAGCACACTGCCGCGGCACCGCCCTCATACTCTAAGCCGCAGCAGGCCGCGAACGACTCCCCTTATAAGACGACCCCCGATATGGCCGGGACAACCCCGGCTTTCTCGGCCTCGGACCCGACGGCAGAATTTTCTTTTACCGAAAGTGTAACCTACGAGGGCGACCCGCAGCCTGTGGCGCCTCCGCAGACCTTTCAGACCACGCCCGCGGAGCCAACATACTCGAATGAAGCCTTTCAAATGCCTGCCGCCGAGTTCCGACAGCACGACCAACCGGCCACGCCGCCCCCCGGCGACGTTTTTGATAGAGCTGTAACGGATCCGGACACATTCCCCGAACCTCAGCCTACGGAAGAGCCTTCGGGTGGTTCGATGAAGCACGCGGCAGCGGAAAGAGCGCCATTCGAGCCGGCCTCGGAGCCCTACCAACCGGCAACCGCGCCGGGTGGAGCAGTTTTTCATCAGGCCCCCGGACCGGCGCCGGCAGTTTCCGCTTCGCCGCGCCTCAGCAACCGGCCGGTCCATCTGCCGATCGAGGTTCCTGACGAGGAGCGGCGGATCCACAACGACGCCAGGCGCTTTGCACGCTTGCTTGTCTCGGAGATCAAACTATACAACGAGAAAAAGGTAATGGAAGGCCGTGAGGCGGGCGATCTATACGAGCGTCTTCGCGAAGCCATCGACCGCTCGCGAGAGATGTACGACAAACGGGTCCAGCCGCCCGTCGCCGAGAAGTTTGACTACTTCCATTACGAGATCGTCAACGCTCTCGCTGAAGGTGATTCAAATCGCCTCGGCTCCAGCTATCCCGGGTCAAGGGTGTAACTCCTCAACGCCTAAGATCACTGCCGCTCGTCCGTGCGTCGAGCGGCTTTTTTTCGCCCAGAATGCCACGACCCGCAAGGGCGAAACACTAACATGGCCGAGATAAAGATCTCCCCGGCATAATTCAGGATCTAACGAAGAACCAAAAGCCTCCAATTGAAATCTGCAATTTCAAAGATCGATTTCAACCAACCCAGCCTTGTCCAAAACAGAGCTTGATAAGGTCAAGTACGGACTACTGACCATCGACAACCGACAACTCATCGTGGACAAGCGCTCTTGCATTCTTTCGAAAAAACTTTTCTTAACGCCTTTTCGCGTTAGCGAAAATCTAATCCAATGTAACGTGGAGATTGACCGGGAGAGTCCAGGACCCGTGTACCTGTCGACAGAAACCCCAGGGGCTACCCAACAGAGTCCCCCGGCCTCGCAAGGTCCGTGGAGAGCGTGCGTGATACCGCTCGGGTGGCAAGCGAGATGCTCGGCGCTCCAGTTCGGTAGTAATGCGACGCGAATTCATCATCTGCCGAACCCGACGCCTTATAAGACTTCGCGCGTCATCGCCGCGCGGTGGGGGCGCGCCGCCCTCATCGTGTCAAAAGCATCGGCAAGGCCAAGAATGCGGGCGGTGAGGGGAATGCTTTCGCCTTTTAACCCCGCGGGGTAGCCGGTACCGTCCCAGTTCTCGTGATGGTATTTTACGGTTGGCACGACCGGAGAATCGAAACCGACTTTTTCGAGGATCGAGGCTCCAACGCGCGAGTGGATCTTTGTTTTTTCAAATTCGGCGGGCGAAAGACCGTCGGGTTTGTTCAGGATATGGTCGGGAACGGCCAGCTTGCCGATGTCGTGCAGCAGAGCGCCCGTTCGGATCGCGTCGATCTCCTCGGGTGAAAGGCCTAGTATCTCGCCCATACCGACCGCATAGATCTGTGTCCGCCGCACGTGGCCTACGCCGACCTGATCGCGGGCGTCGATGGCAGTCGCGAGGGCCTCGACGGTTGCAAGATGGAGTCTGCTCGCCTCGACGATCTGGCGGGTCTTCTGCCGGAGCTGGTCATGTTGAATGCGGTAAGCGCACGCCGCGGGCGCGACGACCGGAACAATGACATAAAGAAGCTCCAGACCCAGTCGGGTAAATAGGAGCCCAAGGACCGCAGTCGTAATCAGAAAGGCGATCGTCCAGGCGATCGTCGCTTTGGTAGTTGGTCCCGGAAAAGAAAAGTTTTTCATCGCGATCCGCTTGTTGACGGTAGGGTGGTGGAAGCCTTCCGTAGCGGTTTCGAAGTACAATCGGCGTGCCACAGCCCGCATGCGCGGCGGGGGCCCAAAACACGGCAAATTGTTATCTGGAATTAGATGAATTAACTTTCGACCGGTCAGAATGCACGGTCAATTTGATAGGTACAAGTCAGACTGAGAGGGAATGATGTCGGGCAATAGCGGGCAGATCGTGTCGCATGAGTGATGGACTTAGTAACGATGATCATCGAAATCGTATGTTTCAAATCCATCCCGCTCGCGGTCTTCAGATTCGGACTCGGTTTTCAGATCAAGCTCGATCGGGTCGAGGCCGACCACGACGAGGCCGGAGCCGCATTCGTCGCAGGTGACGCCGTCGCCCTGTTCGCACTCAGCCTCTACAAAAACTTCTTCCGTGCATTCTGGGCAGATGGATGTTGGCATCTTACGTTGATCTCCGAAAACCTGTCGAATTGTGTTTCACGCAGCGCGCGCGTGAAAATAGGTGTCACAAACAATCTAACTTTATTCAGACGCGCATTGCAAGAATATTGGACTAAACTTTTTACGCAGGCGCGGCGAATCAATATGAGATTTCCATTTCGGCTTCCGGAGGAGGCAGAGTTCGACGTCATTGGGTTTGGCACTAACGCGGTAGATCATCTGATCCGCGTGCCGATCTATCCTCCTCTCGACTCTAAAATTGAACTTATTGAGCACATCGAAACGCCGGGCGGCGAAGTCGCATCGACGCTCGTCGGTCTGCAGAGGCTGGGATTCAAAACCCTATATGCCGGCCGCTTCGGCGGAGATTCGGCCGGGGAGATTGGCATCGCCTCTCTCGCAGCGGAAGGCGTTGACATCAGCGATGCTGAGATCATAGCGGCCGCCCGAACGCAGATCGCGTTTATCCTGGTCGATGATCAAAGCGGTGAGCGCACAGTGATCTGGCAAAGAGACTCTCGTTTAGCTTATTCGGCCGACGAGGCTCCCGTAAATAGCGCCCCCAAGGCGAAGATCCTGCACATGACGGCTCACGACCCGCCGGCCTGTGTACAGATGGCACGGGCGGCCAGGGCTCACGGTCTCATCGTTTCGTTGGACGTGGATAATGTCTTTCCCGATGTCTCGGCTTTGTTGCCATCTATCGACATATGCCTTACCTCAGCGGGTTTTCTCGAGAATTTCCTTGGGACGCCGGATCCGCGAACAGCGATCAGCGAGATCGCATCGCGATACGGCTGTAGTGTCGTCGGCTGTACCAATGGATCCGCCGGCTCGATCCTTTGGTGCGGCAATACCTTTATCCAGACCAAGGCCTTC
>DATLNN010000067.1:0-4447 GCA_035536695.1 Pyrinomonadaceae bacterium
TCGGAAACAGCTTAATCGAGCGGCTCATCAACGACGCTCGCGAGATCGGCTACAAACGAATGAGACTCGACACCTATCCGCCGAAAATGAATAAAGCCGTGGGCATTTACGAGGGATACGGCTTCAAGCCTATAGAACCATATTACGATAATCCGCATGAGCACGTGTTGTTCATGGAACTACCGCTCTAGAGCCGGTCATACGCGCAAAGCGTAGGTGTCTTCATAAAGGTCCCGCCCGGCATGAATGCCAGGCGAGTACCAAATGTATTCGACTACCGCATGGGTTTACGCGGCATTTTTTCATCCATCATGGCTGTCTGGTAAACAAAGGCGGCCATAATGACGGCGGCCTGTTTCATATCATCTGCCTGGATCCGGTCATAGTTGTCCTGGTTCGAGTGGTGAGTGCGGGTATCGTACTCGATCTCGTCCTGGATGAACTGAAAGCCGGGCAAACCGATAGCATCGAATGACAGATGATCGGTCCCGCCGGTGTTGGACATGGTGAGCGTGCGGGCGCCCAAATCGGAAAAGGGTGCAAGCCATGCCTCGAAATAAGGCCGTACAGCCGCATTTCCCTGCATATAAACGCCCCGGATCTTGCCCGTACCGTTATCAAGATTGTAATAGGCTGACAGCTTGTCGTAATCGGCCTTCTTTATCAGCTCCGGTTTGGGGGCATTCGGATCCGGAGGGCCAAAGCGATTTCCGCCGCCTTTCATCTCACCGAACTTCTGCAGAACATACTGGCGCGAGCCAATCAGCCCCTGCTCTTCACCGCTCCAGAGTGCGACGCGGATCGTACGACGAGGCTTGAGCCCCGAAGCGATCAGGATGCGGGCGGCCTCCATCGCAACGGCACATCCGGCAGCATTATCGGTCGCCCCGGTTGACGAGTGCCAAGAGTCCAGATGGCCGCCGAGCATCACAAGCTCATCCTTCAATTTCGGATCGGTTCCCGGGATCTCCGCGGTGGTGTTGTAGCCCATCAGGTCCTCGTCATGATATTGAGCCTGAATATCGACCGTCATTCTCGGTTTCGCCCCGAGTTTTATCATCCGCACCAGCCGATTATAGTCTTCGGTTGCCATGGTCATCTGAGGCACCATCCGCACCTCGATCTCCTTTGTGAATCGGAGCACGGGTGCTGCCGGTCCTGTAGCCGGCGCAGCAGGCGTCGCCGTGGCCGGAGCAGACGAGGCGCTAGAAACGAAAAGCGTACCGCCGCTTCCAATACGGCTGTTATCGACTATTACAGCAACGCCTTCATCCAGCAGAAACCGGTGGAGCTGTCCGCCGAACTGTTGCTGGCGCGTGCGCTCGGCCTGTTGTTCGGGCGTGAAAGCCGGAGCCTGCGGGCGCGTGACCGTTGCGGGATCGGGCTGTTCGCTCAATTTCACCAGCTCAGCATCTGAATATCTGACGCCGAGGCCCTCAAAGGCGGCTTTTACTTCGCGAGGTTTAGCGATCAGTACGATCTTGCCCTGTAACTGGCCCCTGTATTTGGCGAAATCCTCGACAGCATTGACGTCAAGAAACACAACGTCGGAGCTTACGACGCCCTTCGTTGAAGGAGACCAGGCCTTGGGATATGCGATCACTGGAAACGCGGTTGGATCGGTGACCTGAGCATTGAAGCTCTTGAGCGACCAGCCGCGGCCGAACGGGCCCCACGGCTCAAGCTTGGCATTCTGCATGCCCCATTTCGCCATAGTGTCACGCGTCCATTCATTGGCGCGCTTCATATTCGGCGAGTTGGTCAGTCTACCGCCTATCACGTCCGTCAGATAGCTGAGGTGCTCCATAACCTTCGAGCGGTTCAAGCCTTCGTCGCGGATCTTGTCGATATCCGCCTTTGGCGCCGTGTAAACGCCGCGCGCCGGCGCCCCGGCCGAACTGTTTTGGGCAAACGTGAATGCTGGTAAAAGTAGGGCGTTGAGCAGGACCACGCCTAAAATCTTGCGCTTTAACATTGTAGATCTCCTAAAAGTAAGCGTTGAAGCAAACCTATTTTATATCACAGAAAATCGTTGGAAAATGTAAAGATTTGTCAGAACGGAACCGTGCAAAGGCCTACACGTTAATCGGCTGGTAAGCATGTACCCCCCGACGCGAATAACGGCAGAACACATGGGTCCAGCGTGTACGCCGTACCATCTGTCTCCGAAACGGTGCGTCCCAGGAATCCCCTTACTACGTGCGGGCTGGGCATTTTTTAGATCGTGGACCAGGTGAGGGTAAAGGCGGGCGGGACGTTCTTGAGAATGAGCGGGCTGCGGCGGGATTTGCCGTATCGTTTTTTTAGGAACTCACGCATCTTGATGGCGGGCGGAAGGTAGTAACCGTGGGCGTACTGGAAGAGCCGGAGCTCACAACCCTCCTCCATAAATTTCTCGATCTCAACCAGGACGCTTTCGCTTATCTCTTTTGGGAGCGACACGAAGGGCAAGCAGCAAACGACATAACGCACTTTGCCGAGGCCCGATTCCTTGTGGATCGAATACGCCTCGGCCGCGTTGCCGCAAATGATGTTCATGTCCGGGAAGCTTTTGTTGAGGGACTGGACGAGGTTGGGGTCGAGCTCAAGGCCGAGGTACGAATCGCGGCTCGGTACGACCCCCCGGATAAACTTTGTGATGGCTCCGGTGCCGACACCGAGTTCGAGAACGATATTGTGGTCGTCGGGCACGATCCCTTGCAGCATTGCCGCCGCCAGCTCGGGCGAGCTGGGCGCGATTGCTCCGACCTTTGCCGGGTTTTTCAAAAATGCCTGCAGGAATTTGAGGTTTTCGTTCTTCATGCGAATACGGGTCACGCCGGAACAGCGTCTTCCGTCGTATCTGCTGATGTTACATCGTTCGGTTCGATTGCCATTTTATAATCACATTCCTCGTTTTGGCAATAGCTGACATCGCGCTTTGTCGTCTTTTCGAGCGAGAAGGGCATGTTGCATTTTGGGGATGATTCTTTGACAGGCTAATGCCTAATATACGAGGTTCGCACTTGGATAGTTCGACCGTGCGAACCTTTCCATCATCTACTCATTCCTCTTCGCAGTTTCTTGGCCGGTGCCCTTTTAGCTTGAGGCCTTGTCTTCTTTGCAAACGCATCGGGCACTTCGGCCTCGATAAGTTTTTTTACCTGTTCCAGTGTTAGAGCTGCTGCCTCGTCCGCCGTGGAGCGCGTGCCATCGGCCTTTTTAGGAAGTGCAATGATCTTTTTGCCAAACTTGATGACAGGGCCCCAACGCGAATTCTCCAACGATATTTTTTCATCCTCCCAACGTTGTATGTAACGGTTTGCCTCTTTGCTGATCTTTGCTTCGATAAGCTCATTCATCTCGTCCTGGGTAAGGTTCTCGAGATCATACCGGCGCGGCACGTTGATGAACAAACCGTCCCATTTTATAAAGGGCCCGAAACGTCCCGTTCCTTTTGTGATCGGTTTGCCGTTATACTCGCCAACCGGGGCGTCCGCCTGCTGTTTGGCCTTTATAAAACCGATCGCTTTTTCCGTATCCACCGTCGCTAGGTCGGTGCCCCGGGGTATGGAGATAAATTCATCACCCCATTTTACATAAGGCCCAAAGCGGCCAATGCTGACAGACAATTCTTTGCCCTCATAGCTTCCCATCGCGTCCTGCAATTTGAACAGGGCTAGCGCTTCTTCAAAAGTTATGGTTTCGATGCTCTGGCCTGGCGGGACTTTTGCAAACCTTGGCTTTTCCTCTTCCGCAGCGCTGCCGATCTGTATGATCGGACCATAACGCGCCATGCGGGCAATCACCGGCTTTCCGCTCTCGGGGTCGGTGCCCAGGACCCTTTCGCCCTTGACGCGCTCTGCAGTCTCGATGGTCTTGTCAACGTCTTTTTTGAAAGGGCCGTAAAACTCCTCGAGCATGTCGTTCCACTGCAACTTTCCGTCAGCTACATCATCGAACTCTTTCTCGATCTTGGCGGTGAAGCCATAATCCATGATGTCGTCAAAATATTGCTTCAGAAAATCCGTCACCACCAGTCCTAGATCGGTCGGGAACAACTTTGCTTTTTCTGCACCGGTGTTTTCAGATTGTTCCTTTTTACTGATCGTGTCGTCCTTTAATACCAACACCCTGTAAGCCCGCGGAGTACCTTCCTTGTCTCTCTTCTCTGCGTATTCCCTTTTCTGGATCGTAGAAATTGTCGGTGCATATGTCGACGGGCGACCGATGCCGAGCTCTTCTAATTTTTTGACCAGCGAGGCTTCGGTGTATCGCGGCTGCGCACGACTAAATCGTTCGGTTGCTCTGAGTTCGGATAGCGGCAAAGACTGGCCCACGGACATCGGGGGCAACAGGCTTTCGGATGATTCTTCCGCTTCATCTTCATCTTTATCTTCCTGATAAACCTTTAGAAATCCGTCGAATTTCAATACTTCTCCCGAAGCTGTTAATTCTTCTTTGTTTG
>DATLNN010000068.1:0-2451 GCA_035536695.1 Pyrinomonadaceae bacterium
ACGTTCAAGAAGTACGGACAAGCCAATCTCATACAAACGGTCCCCCGCCGGGGTTACCGTTTTGCGGAAGAGACAGATCGCTCGGGTGAGGTTGTAATCGAACGGCATGCGATCACCCGCACGTTGATCGAGGAGGTTTCAGATGCGGTGATCGCGGAACCCGCGAGAAAGCGATCTGTACTTTCGCGGCAGACGGCAGTCATTGGCGTCATTGCAGTTTGCGTGATTGCGGTCCTCGGTGGGTTCGGTGCGTGGCGTCTGAACGTGGCCGGCCAGCCGCCGATCAAATCGCTTGCCGTTTTGCCGTTTACGACAATTGACGGTGCAGGCGGTGAGCATGAGGGAGTAGGGTTGGCGGACATTCTCATCACGCGGCTTAGCGGCGTCGACGGCGTTAGTGTTCGCCCAACGAGCGCGGTTCTGAATATGAACGGCGCGGATATACTTTCCGATGCACGAAAGCTAGACGTCGACGCAGTCGTAGTCGGTTCGATCTATAGGCTTCCGGAGAAAGTCAGAATTACCGCGCGGCTCATCAGGGCGACGGACGGCTCGGTTGTGTGGAGCGGAGAATTCGAAAAGCTTGCGGCAGACGAATTGCGCGTGCAGAACGAAATAGCGCTGCAGATCGTCAATGCTTTGGCGCTGAATCTTACGGACGCCGAATCCGTCTCGATCACCAAGCGCTATACCGAAAGCCCCGACGCCTACCGGCTTTACACCATGGGCAGGTACGAGTGGAGCAAACGAAACTACGCGGCGATGATCGAGGCGCAGCGGTTGTTCAGAAATGCCATCGCGAAGGACCCAAACTTTGCGCTCGCCCACGCGGGCTTGGCCGACGCGCTGGCGATGAGCAGCGCCACAAGTGATGAGGCGTTCAACGCCGCTCAAAAAGCTCTCTCGCTCGATCCGGATCTTGCCGAAGCTCATGCTTCGATCGGTTTTATCAAAACATTCCATCAATGGAAATGGGACGAAGCCGAAGCATCTTTTAAGCGATCGATCGAGATCAATCGCGGCTACGCAACAGCACACCATTGGTATGCGGAGCTACTGGCCGTGCAAGGACGACACGGTGAAGCTATTTCCGAAATGCAGCGGGCGCTCGAGATAAATCCGCTATCGCATAGCTTGCTTGCCGACATGGGGCAGAAATATTTCTTCGCCGGCGACTACGCGCGGGCGGAAGAATACTGTCAAAAGGCGTTGGACCTCTACCCGGATTTCAATTTTGCGTACTGGTATCTGAAGGAAATATATTGGAAGCAGGGCGAGTACGAGAAGGCTCTTGACGCCGAGTATCGCGCCCAGCGGACTAATTTCCTCGACGATACGCCGGCTTCCGAGAAGGAAAGGATCGAGCGGGCCTATTTGAATCGGCGAAGAATTCTGGCCGAAGCCGGGCCGGCAAAAATGCTGGAAAATTTCGTACTTAATGATGACCGTAGTGCGCGTGACGCCTATGCAAATGCCGGGATATATTCGTTGTTGGGACAAAAAGAAAAAGCGCTCGGGGCGCTCGAGATCGGATTCACCAACCGGACATTCGGGATGATCTTCGTAAAGGTCAACCCCGTCTTCGAAAGTCTGCGCTCAGAGCCCCGGTATAAAGAAATACTGCGAAAGATGGACCTGCCCGACTAACCAATCCGTAAACAAAAAACGGGGACGATCGAAGTCGTCCCGTTTTATTTTGTGAGCAGAGTTCGATCGCTCAAACAAAAGCAAAATCACATTGCCATGATGCTTGTGCGGGTCAGCGGTATGTCGTCGCTCTATAATGTGTCTCGATCTCCTCCAGGATCTCGCACTCATAGTTTCAAGACCGCCGGGGTTGCCTCCGAGATTGTGGGGGCACGAGCTCACGGAGTCGTCGGCCTCAAGCTGAGTTACCCAGCCTTGCCGCCCACTCCGACTGAAAAGCCGGCCAAGAAAGTTGGGCATGAGCTTATGCGCGGATGCCCATTTGAGTTTCGGGCGTCGGCCGCCGAATCGTTTTCCGACCGCGACTACCTGTAACAAAAATAATTGACTTTTATTACGGCGTGCTGTATACCACCAATACCCAAGGATTGCTTTTGTCTGAGCGACGCCCAAGCGGCCACCACTGACCCTCTGTGCAAGATTTTCTTCTTGCATTTTTCAGAACACCTAACGTCGGTTCAAGTTTTCCCGACGATTTTCACACAGGAGGAAATTACGGAATGAAACTGCGACACGCATTCTCTCTATGGATAACTGTCTTCGGCCTTGCCCTGTTTTTAGGGACGCCGCTCGGAAGCTGGGCCTCACACCGGTGGGGCTGCTGGAAGTATGCCGACGCCACGATCAACTGGTATAACGGTGGCACCGGTGATTATTACAACATCTACAATGAGGAAGCGAAAACCGACTCTAATTCGTGGAGTCCCTACACGGATATCTTCTTAAGTCCGTCATCCTCGGGCA
>DATLNN010000069.1:0-11275 GCA_035536695.1 Pyrinomonadaceae bacterium
GTGAGGTCGTTCGAGAACGAGGCGTTCAGCATTCTCTTGATGCGCCCTATGGCAGCGGTGGGCCCGGCGGCAAGCTTGACAGCCATGCTGTGGGCCTCGGCATCCAGGTCGGCGGCCGGCACCACCCGGTTTATCATGCCGATCTCAAGAGCACGCGCGGCCGACACGGCATCCCCGGTCATAAACAGCTCGGCCGCGATCTTTTCGCCAACGGCGCGAGGCAGAAAAAACGTCCCACCACAATCCGGAGAAAGGCCGATCCGGACGAACGCCTCGCGAAATACGGCATCGTCGGCCGCGATGGCCACGTCACATGCCAGGGCGAAATTGGTCCCAGCTCCGGCACATACCCCATTCACGGCCGCAACGAATGGGATCGGCGTTTCACGCATGAGCCGGATCACCCCGTGAAGAGCAGCTAGTGGCTCCTCGAGAAACGCCTCGATACGCCCTTCGCTATCCCACATCGACTTCATTTCACGCAGGTCGCCGCCCGATGAGAACGCGCGGCCGCTTCCCTTCAGGATGACCGCTCGGGCGCCGTCCGCAATGGCCTGTCGGAAACCGGCCCCCAGATCGCGGGTCAGCTGGATAGACAGCGCGTTCAACGCGTCGGGCCGATTCATTGTCACGGTCGCGACGTTTTCGGTTAGGTTATAGATTACGGTTTCAAAAGTCATAATAATGTGAAAGGTGAAAAGTTGCCGAAGCCCGCACGAAGTAAGGGCATTCACACTCATTTAGACCTGAGCTCTTACGATCGTGCGGACTTCTGCACCGCTCGTATCAGGCAAATCTTGCGCGTGACCGGCTCGCCTCATGGCAATCCTTACACAAGACCGAGCGTCCGACCTTTGGCTGGAACGGGACGGTATCGTGCCTGCCGCAATGGTCACAGATAATATCGAACCGCGTCGGCGCATCCTCACGCAGCGCCGCTTTCTTTGAGCGGCAACGCTGGCAGCGCTGCGGCGGCATCATATTCCGCTCGTAAAACATCTGCTGCTCTTTCTCGCTAAAAACAAAAACGTCCTTGCATTGAATACAAGAGATCTCTATATCCGGCATTAGTAAATACCTCCAAAGCGGATCGATTGTCGCTATGAGCCTATCGTAGCATATTCGCGATCATCGGCTTAGTTCAGCGATATGCTCTTTGACAGTTTCGCCGAGCGTGTCGAGGTTATATCCACCCTCCAGGCATGACACGATCCGACCGCCGCAAGCATCGTCAGCCCATTGCTTGAGCGAACGCGTCATCGACACGAAGTCCTCATCCTCGAGTCGAAGCTGTCCAAGTGGGTCGGTCAAATGCGCGTCGAACCCGGCGGATATCATGATCAGGTCAGGCCGGAACTTTCGCGAAATGTCCTCGATCGCGCCTTCGAACATGCGGCTCTGTTCTGCTGCCGGGGTATTTGCCTTTACCGGGATGTTCATCGTCAGCCCCAGGCCACGCCCGTGGCCGGTCTCGCCGCGGCTGCCAGTGCCCGGATACCACGGATATTGATGCATCGAGAAGAAATACACGCTTGGGTCGTCGTAGAATATTCCCTGCGTTCCGTTGCCGTGATGCACGTCCCAATCGATTATTGCCACCCTGTCTATTTCTTTATATCGATTCTGGGCGTGCCGGGCGGCGACCGCGACGTTATTGAACAGGCAAAATCCCATTGCGTTCTCAGCCGTCGCATGATGGCCTGGGGGTCGCACGGCGACGAATGCATTTTTTACCTCGCCCTTCATAACTGCATCGACCGCACTGCACCCTCCACCCGCTGCAAAAAGCGACGCATCGAACGAAGCCATCGAAATCGCCGTATCGGCATCCAACCGGTCAAACCCATCCGCAAAAGCATTCTCGACACGCTTGAAGTGCTGCGGAGAATGCGCCGCCTGGACGACCCCCTTCGACGCCTTCTCGGGCGTTATCTCGGTCAGGCTGTTCCATAACTCGCCGTCAGAGCGCATCGTCTCCATCACAACCGCATAACGTTGTGGCATCTCAGGATGTCCGGGACCGGTGTCGTGCTTGTAATAGATCGGATGGTGGACAAAAGCCGTTTTCATGATTTTTGAAACCAAAGATTATCACAGTTCCCTCGACTGGATGAGCAAGCGACTGGAGAGCAAGCGTCTCGCTTGCCCGCCGAGTCTTCGATGGCGGCTTCGTTGCCGAGAGGTTGTCCCCGCGGGAATAACCGCTGGCAAGCGAGACGCTTGCCCTCCCGTCGGCTCAAAAGATGCTATATTTTCAGTCTGTCCCTATGCGATCAACGCTCCGTATCAAAGCAATCGATTCTCACACGGGCGGCGAGCCAACGCGTGTCGTCGTTGACGGATTTCCGGATCTGGGTCGTGGGACAATGGCGGACCGGCTGGACAAATTCCGGGGTGATTATGATCATCTTCGGTCTGCGATCGTCAATGAACCGCGCGGCCATGCGGCTATAGTGGGAGCTTTGCTCTGCGAGCCGGTTGACGAACAGTCCGCCGCAGCCGTCATCTTTTTTAATAATGTCGGGTACCTAGGCATGTGTGGGCATGGCACGATCGGCCTGATAAAAACACTTGAGCACATGGATCGGATCTCAGCGGGAAGACACACGATCGAAACGCCGGCGGGCGTGATCGAGGCGACCCTGGAGCCGGACCGAGCCGTCTCGATCACCAATGTCCCGAGCTATAGACATGGCAAGGATGTCCCTGTCGACGTGCCCGGATACGGCACGGTGACCGGCGATATCGCGTACGGGGGGAACTGGTTCTTCTTGACCGAAGAAAATCCGTTTGAGGTCGGACCGGAACACCTGACCGAACTGACTGATTTTGCCGCGAGAGTCCGGGCGGCCCTCGCCGCAAATGGAATTACCGGCACCGGCGGCGCCGAGATCGACCATGTAGAAATATTCTCGCCCTCGAAAACCGCCGACAGCCGCAATTTTGTCCTGTGTCCCGGCTTCGAGTATGACCGCTCGCCATGCGGCACCGGGACCAGTGCCAAACTCGCATGCCTCTATGAGGATGGGAAAATACTCGAGGGCCAGATATGGCGGCAGGAGAGCATCATCGGAAGCGTTTTTGAGGCCAAAGTGCTGATCGATAACGGCAAGATCATTCCGCTCATACGCGGCTCGGCGTTTGTAACCGCAGAGGTCGATCTCATCCTAAATGCAGACGACCCCTTTTGCTTTGGCTTAGCGCAGATCACCCGATAGAAGTTCTTTTTCCCTGTTTCCTTCCTCTGCATCTTTGCGGGAAATTGATTTTGCCAAAACGCGATACCGCAGAAGCAATGGTTGACGCGGATTACGCTATCTAAGTTCTTTTTCCTATTTTTCTTCCTTTGCGTCCTTCGCAGCTTTGCGTGAAACTGGTTTTGCACGGAGAGACGCGTGGGCCGCAATGAGACCGCAACGAAGAGCGGAGATTACTCTTAACGCCGTAATATGGAGAAATAATGACAGTAAACTGGACGGGCGTGATGCCGGCGATCACTACCTGCTTTGACGAGGACCTTCGGATCGACCACGAATTCACCGCGAAGCATGTACCGTGGCTGGTCGAAAATGGTTGCACAGGTATCGTAACGAACGGCAGCCTCGGCGAGGGCGGCGCGTTGTCCATGGATGAAAAGCAGGCGCTCTGGAAAACGTGCATTGCCGCCGTCGGCGATGCGGTGCCCATTATCGCCGCGATAGCATCGATGACGACCGCGGACGCGATCGCTCAGGCGCGCTCAGCCGAAGCAGCCGGGTGCAAAGGCCTTATGGTCCTCCCGCCCTATGTTTATCGCGGCGATCCGCGAGAGATGAAAAACCATGTCTCTCAGGTCATGGCCGCGACGTCGCTTTCGTGCATGCTATACAACAATCCTGTCGCCTACGGTACCGATTTTTTGCCAGAACAGATCGAGGAGCTGGCCGGCGAGCTGCCAAACCTTCATGCGGTTAAGGAATCATCAACCGATGTTCGGCGTGTCACGGCCATTCGAGCCCTCATCGGAGATAGGTTAAAGATCTTTGTCGGCGTTGATGATGCTATAGTCGAGGGCATTGATGCCGGTGCGACTGGCTGGATCGCGGGGCTTGTCAACGCCTTTCCGCGTGAATCGGTCGATCTTTTTAATTACGCAATGAGCGGCGAGCGGGAAAGGTCGCGTGAGCTTTACGAGTGGTTTCTCCCGCTCCTGCGGCTCGACACGGTGCCAAAATTCGTCCAGCTTATTAAACTAGTTCAGGAAAGGGTCGGCTGGGGCAGCGCCCGGGTCCGGCCACCCCGACTCGAGCTCACGGGTGCTGAATTTGACGAGACGTTAGCCATCATCGACCGGGCCCTGGCGGCGCGGCCCGGCGAAATGGCACAGGCCCGGGCGTGAGGGTCTGTATCAGGACTCTGGCACAACCGTTGTTGACCAAGATATGAAAGAACTGACGGCCATGTCCTATGCCGCCTCCGGAGCTTAAAACAACCTAATTGCCCGGAGTCCTACAAAGATGCCATCCCGATGGGACTTTTCTTAAGCTCCGTTAGGAGCGGTCTCTTTGTAGAGAAGTGTTGCGATCTTTTATCCAAGCTCTGGAGGAGCGACATTCCGCCTCCGAAAAACAGGTCGCTTCAGTTTTTACACGCCCTCTTACCTCGGGCTTCGCCGCTCGACCATTGAATATGGAACATATTTTGACCGGCAGATCGTTGATCGGATTTGACCGCGGCAGCGAGACCAGGGACACCTTTACCGCATTTGATCCGACAACAGGCTCCGTGGTCGACCCGCCGTTCCACTCCGCGACCATGGCTGAGCTTGACCGCGCTGCCGCGCTGGCTGCCGATGCGCGCCTGGCATACGTCGGCCTGCCCGGCCGCGAGCGGGCCGCCTTCCTGCGCCGCATAGCCGACAATATTGAGGCGCTTGGCGACACGCTGATCGCGCGAGCCTCACTTGAGACGGCCCTGCCCGCCACACGCTTTGGAGGCGAACGGGCACGGACGTGTGAACAATTGAGAATGTTCGCCGACCTGCTGGACGAAGGCTCGTGGGTGGACGCCCGGATCGATCGTGCGCTACCCGACCGCGAACCGGTACCTAAACCGGATGTCCGCTCGATGCTGCGTCCGCTCGGCCCCGTCGCGGTATTCTGCGCCAGTAATTTTCCGCTCGCATATTCCGTCGCGGGGGGCGACACTGCCTCTGCCCTGGCTGCCGGCTGTCCTGTCATCGTCATCGCCCACACGGCGCACCCCGGCACAGCCGAACTGGTCGGGACCGCCCTGGTGCAGGCTGCAAAGCAGTGTGGCATGCCAGAGGGTGTCTTCAGTCTACTGTTCTCAAGCGGTTACGAGATCGGCCAGGCACTCGTCCGTCACCCCGACATCAAAGCGGTCGGGTTCACCGGCTCACGACGCGGCGGACGTGCTCTGATGGACATCGCCGCCGCTCGCCCCGAACCGATCCCGGTTTATACCGAAATGAGCTCGGTCAACCCGACGTTCATCCTGTCGAGTGCGATCGAGGAGCGGGGCGTCGATATCGCCAAGGGCCTTCACGCTTCGGTCACCGGCGGAGCGGGGCAGTTCTGCACCAAACCCGGCTTGGTCTTCTTGTCGAACACAACCGAAACAGATCGGTTTATTTCAAATTTCAGATCTGAAATTTCGAACACCCCTTCCGCCCCATTGTTGACCGCTGGAATTCGAAAAAGCTACAACGAGGCGAATGATCACAGAAAAAACGAGACGACCCGTTTTGCCGCCTCACGGAGCAAGCTCTCCGGTTTTTCGGTTGAGCCCTCCGTTTTTGAAACCTCCGCTATCGAATATCTCAACACACCCGATCTTAACGAGGAGATATTCGGCCCCACAACGCTCCTGATAAGGTCACGCCGGCGTGAAGAACTGCTCGAGATCGCCGGTTCGCTCGAAGGGCAGCTGACAGCGTCAGTGCACGGAACTGAGCAGGATCTGATCGAGTACGCTGACCTGATCGCGATCCTCGAAACCAAGGTCGGGCGGCTGATCTTCAACGGATTTTCGACGGGGGTGGAGGTTTGCCCGTCGATGGTCCACGGCGGTCCATATCCGGCAACTTCGGATTCGCGTTCAACCGCCGTCGGCTCGCGAGCAATAACGCGATTCGCGCGACTCGTTTGTTACCAGAATTTTCCTGACGCGGCGCTGCCAGATGAACTAAAGGAACACAACCCGTTAGCGATATGGAGAATGATGGATGGTCAATTTGTCCAGAAGCCCGCGCGTCAGCAAGGGTTTAACACTTAGCTTGGATGTTAAGCCCTTGTTTACGCGCGGGCTTCTGCACCGAGCGCGCACTGACAGCCTCATTTCGCAAACACCATCGAAAAGTCAGCGAACGCCTTGAATTCGAGCGCATTGCCGCTCGGGTCGAGGAAGAACATTGTCGCCTGCTCGCCCGGTTCGCCGGCAAAGCGGATCTTTGGGTCGATGACGAATTTGATTCCTTTTGACGTGAGCTTATCCGCCAAAGCCCGCCATTCATCCATCGGAAGCACCACTCCGAAATGCGGGACGGGGACGTGGTCGGCATCGACCGGATTCGTCATCTTAACGCCGGCGCAATCCGGGTGGAGATGGGCGACGATCTGATGGCCGTACAGATTGAAGTCTATCCACGAGTCGGAGCTCCGACCCTCTTCGCAGCCCAACAAGCCGCCGTAAAACTCCCGGGACGCGGTCAGGTCGTTAACAGGGAAAGCAAAGTGAAATAAATTGGTCATTTGTCTTTCGATAGTTCCCGTACACAGAAGATAGGTATACGCCCCTATCCCGGATGAAAACGCTTCGCAATTTGTCTGATGGCGCCGAGGTGATAGGCCGTGTGGGCGACGAGGCCGATGGCCATGCCTGTCTGCATTTCGGTCCAGGTGCGGTCCTCGGCCAGGCAACGGAGCATGTCCGCGTAGGAGGCGCGAACGGTGGAACGCAGGGCTTTCCATTCAGTCTCATTGACCGTCTCGATCAACCAGCTGTCCTCCCAGTTGACCGGCTCGGTGCGGCCGTTGATGTATTCGCACAAACGGTCGAGATAGAACTTGGCGTGTTCGGTGTGAGCGGCGATAGTGGCGCCGTTTACGTCTGTGGAGACATCGGCCGCCGACAGGTCATCCAGCGTCGAAAAGAATCCAACCCCGCGATCGAGGTATGCGCTGGGCACGCCCTCGGGCGAGCCTTCAAAAGTCTCACGCATCAAGTAAGCGACAGACTCGATAAACTGGGCTCGCGATATTCCATTATTTTCCATTTCCACTTGTGCTAACCTCAGACACGAATGCTCGAGAACACCCAGAAATTTGTTGACGCACTCGCCGCGTCGCTTCGCGACGGCACGTTCGTAAAACTGACCCTAGGCAATTATAAAGGTCCGGATGAACATCTGCAAAAACTTCTGGTGCGGCTTGTCAAAACGAGCAGCGGCATGCGGCTCTTCTTTCTCTACCGCACCGATACTCGCGACACGGCCAAGAATTTCGATCTCGCGGGCGGACGAGAGCTGATTGCTAGGGCTCTTGATGGTGAGTTTTTCAGCGGCCATCTATTTACGACATCGAACGATCTTCAGCTCGATATAGGCAAAAAGGGCAAGTCGCGCCTCAACATTTCAAAGCCCACATTTTCCTCGGCCCCGCCTCTCGCGCATGACAGAACGAAACGCCTTCAGGTAGACCCGGGCAGCTTTTATCTGAAAGCGCTGGGAATAACGGATGACACGGGACGGGTACGCGACCGGGAGCAAAACAAGTGGCGGCAGATCAATAAATTCGTCGAGGTTATGGCGAGTCTTGTCGATAAATCGGCCCCTCGCGACCGGAAGGAATTGAGGATCGTCGATATGGGGTCAGGCAAAGGTTATCTAACCTTTGCGGTATATGATTATTTCAAGAACGGCCGAAAGGTTAATGTGCGCGTGACCGGTGTCGACACGAAACGCGAGCTTGTCGATCTGGGTAACAGTATCGCGGCGGCCTCGGGATTTGAGGGCCTTGATTTCGTGCTCGGTACCATCGCGGACTATGATGTAGGGGATGTCGACATTTTGATCGCGCTCCATGCCTGCAATACGGCGACGGATGATGCCATCTTCAAGGGGATCGCTGCAGGCTCTGACCTGATCGTTGCGGCCCCGTGCTGTCATCAGGAAATTCGCCCGCAGATTACCTCGCCGCCCATGTTTCGCGACATTCTGAAACACGGCGTCATGCTCGAACGCGTTGCAGAGACAATGACCGACGGTCTGAGATCGCTTCTGCTCGAGCGAAGCGGCTATTCGACCAGGCTTTTTGAATTCATCGCAACCGAGCACACCGCAAAAAACAACATGCTTGTCGGCACGCGATCGGCAACGCCGAGACAGCGGGATGAAGTCGCGACCCAGATCCGGGAGATAAAAACTTTCTATAATATCCGCGAGCATCACCTCGAGAAGCTGCTGGATACAGCGGCGTTATAGGGTAATAATTCCCGCTCTGTGACTGGGAATTTAGCCACCGCAAAGCTTTTCTGCTCTTTTTCAAAAGTTGCACTTTTGATCTGAATTCGCCGAGGAACTAAGCGAAGCCGCAAAGAACGCAAAGTAAAGAAGTGTGAATTCAAAATGAAGCCCTACGTACCGCCCGTAAAACTTGACCCACCACGATGGCGAGTATATTATTAAGGATTGCGCAAACGGCGCAGGTATTCACATCGCTTATCTACGGCGAACGGAAGTGAAAATTATGAAAGCGGAAATACATCCTAACTATAACGAAATATCGGTAACATGTGCCTGCGGCAGTTCGTTCAAGACGCGTTCGACTCTGAAAGACGAACTGCATATAGAGATATGCTCGGCGTGCCACCCGTTTTTTACAGGTAAGCAAAAGCTCGTCGATACGGCGGGGCGCGTTGATCGATTCAATAAGCGATACGCTCGCGGTGCCGCCGCGACCGAACCCGCATCTTAGCTATTTTTCTTGAAGAAGCCCGCGCGTCGAGCAAGGGCGTAACACCTAGCGGAGTTACGCGCTTGATCACGCGCGTTTCTTCTGCGACCCGGACATGGAAACACTCCTCCAGATCGACTGGCAGTCAATGTTTGTTCCGACGACCTCGATCGTCGAAGTAATTCTTCGCGGAACGATCATGTATCTGGGGATGTTCGTTCTGCTGCGGATCTTCCGGCGCCAGTCCGGGTCGATCAGCATGGCGGACCTGCTGGTTATCGTCATCATCGCCGACGCGGCACAGAACGGAATGGCCGGCGACGCAAAGTCGGTCGTCGAGGCCTTGATCCTGATCGGAACGATCATTGCATGGGACTATATAATTGATTGGCTCGGGTTCAAATCCGTCGCTATGTCACGCGTTCTCGAACCTCAGCCTTTGATGCTAGTGAAAAATGGCAGGCTTCTGCGAAAAAACATGGAAACCGAGATGTTGACGGAGGACGAAGTAATGAGCCAGCTCAGGCTCCAGGGAGTTGACGACATAAGATCGGTCAAGGAGTGTCGTTTAGAGAGTAACGGCGAGTTTAGTGTAATAGAGCTGGACCACACCGCGAATCGTGGCAACAAAACAACCAAAAAGGGCGTCAATTAAGCGTATGAAAAAGAGCACCACATTGAGATTTATCCACACCGTTTTCGCAATGGAACGCGATCTGATCGTAGGCGGCCAGGCGGTGATGGAGGGTGTCATGATGCGAACGCCGTCGGCCTACGCGATAGCGTGTCGCCGAGCGGACGGGTCGATAATCACGACCGCCGAAACGCTGCCGAAATGGAGCGACAAATACAAATGGCTCAACACGCCGGTCCTGCGCGGCGGGGCGACGCTCATCCAGTCTATGGCTCTCGGCGTAAAGGCCTTGAATTTTTCCGCGCGGATCTATGAGGAAGACCTCAAGGCGCAGGAAGAACTGGAAACAGCAAAAGTTTCTGTGGCCGCGCCGGTTTTGGCGGAAGGAACGCTGGACGACGACTTTCTAAAGGCACCGGTGAAAGTTGTCATGCCGGAGGAGAAAAAAGAAAAGGTCAAGGGAATGGGCCAGTCGGCAAGCGCGGTCGGATCGATCATTTTTGCACTGCTCTTTAACATCCTACTGTTTATCGTGGCGCCCCTCGTCTTGACGAACGTCCTCTTCATTGGACTCGGGTGGGCGGAGGCTCCGCTGATCGGCGCCGAGGCCGGCTGGTTGGAGACGATCAAAGCGTATGTTTGGCGGATAAAGCTCGATTCGTTTGGTTCGTGGGTGTCATTTAACCTCATCGACGGGTTGATCCGGATGGTGTTTTTCATACTGATGATCTTTTCGATGTCATTCCTTCGCGACATACGCCGCGTATTCGAATATCACGGTGCGGAGCATAAGACGGTGTTCGCATGGGAGAAAGGAGATGAGCTGACCCCGGAGAATGCCAACAGGCAGCGACGACAGCATCCCCGTTGCGGGACGTCGTTTCTGATGGTCGTCATGCTGGTCGCCATTGTGCTGTTCTCGGTGATCAATTTTGAAGCGACATGGCTGAATCTGGTCGTTCGCATTGCCTTGATGCCGCTGGTAGCGGGACTGTCATACGAGGTTATTCGGTACGCGGCGAAGAAAGAGTCGAGCGCGGTATTTAAGCTAATGACACTGCCCGGGCTTTGGCTGCAGAACATCACTACTCAAGAACCAGATAACGGGCAGCTTGAGGTTGCGATAAAAGCGCTCAAAGAGTCGCTGAAATTAGAGCCCTTGGAAGCCAAGACAGCACCGGTTTCCGCACGCGAATTGGAAGTGGTGGTGTAAAAAACATTTTTGACCGCAAATCGACGCGAATCAAAGATAATTATTCGCGTCTTTCGCGGGCCAAACTATTATGTTTGAAAAGCTTGAGCAAATCGAAAGATCTTACGAGGAGCTGACCGAACAGATCTCACAGCCGGAGTTCATGTCGGATATGTCCACATATGCCAGGCTTATGAAACAGCACCGCTCGCTTGGGGAGATCGTCGAGAAATACCGCGAGGTCCGAAAGATGACCGAGGAACTGCGGGGTGCGAAGGACTTGTCTGACCTTGCTGGCGACGATGAAATGCGCGAGATGGCGGCGCTCGAGATCGCCGAACTTGAGCAAAAGTTACCGGCAGCAGAAGAAGAGCTGAAGATGCTGCTTCTGCCTAAGGATCCGAACGATGAAAAGAATGTGATCCTCGAAATTCGGGCCGGCACGGGCGGCGATGAGGCAACGCTGTTTGCCGCTGAAATGTTGAGAATGTATGC
>DATLNN010000070.1:0-4566 GCA_035536695.1 Pyrinomonadaceae bacterium
TTGACCTGATCTACCTTACCGATCGAGACACCGGCAAGCTGAACGTCCGCACCCTCATGCAGACCCTCGGCACTGACAAATCGGGCACGAAGATTCATCTTTTTCTCGAACGGGTTAAAGCTTCCACTCGAATTCAGGATCAAGAATCCGGTGACAAGCAAGGCGGCGAGCATAAAGATGCCAACCCGGAGCTCGCTCAAAGTCAGTTTCTGGTTGCTTCTCGGCATTTTCTATTTACCTCGTATGAACTTGCGAATATATGAGTCTTCGGACGCGCGCAGTTCTTCTTCACGTCCCGTGAACCAAATATCGCCCTTTAGCATCATCATTACTTTAGTATTTAGCAGGCAAAGGGTCTTGCCCGCAACCTCGTAGTGAACATTACCCTCGCGGTCGAGGACGGCGTACTCCGAGCCGATGTATTCGAGATTGTTCATCTCGTGTGTGACGAATATCGACGAAACGTCCTCGATATCTCGTAGTTTAATAGCGAGCTCGCAGATCGTTCGCGCGGTCGGCGGGTCGAGGCCGGCCGTCGGTTCGTCGAAAAGGACAATGGTTGGATTGCCGACCAGGGCCCTCGCGATCCCGACGCGGCGGCGCATTCCGCCCGACAATTCAATGGGCATTTTGTCGATCGCATCCTCGAGACCCACGAATTGAAGCATTCGGACGACTTCGTGTTCAACCTCGTCCTCAGGTACCCGCGCTTCATGAAGTCTGTAAGCAACGTTGTCGTAAACCGACAGTGAATCGAAAAGAGCGCCCTCCTGAAACACCATCCCGATCTTTTTCCGTATACGCGCCAGTTCTACATCGTCGAACTCCGTAATATCCTCGCCCTCCACCAGGACCTGCCCGGCGTCCGGTTTTATGAGTCCGAGGACGAGCTTAATGACCGTCGATTTTCCCGTCCCAGACCCGCCAAGTACGAACCTCGTCTCCCCGCGTCCGAGCGAGAAGCTCACATCCGATAAGATGACCTGATCATCGAACGCAAGATCTACGTTGCGAAACTCAACGACCGGCACGAGACGGCCTTTTTCGGGGTCATCTACATCGATATCATCGGTATCGAGGACCTCATCGGCAGCGTGGGTTTTCAGCGTCTCGAATGACATAAAATCAGGCTAAAAAAGTGTACTGCTCAAGGCCGACTGTAGTATCTTCGAGAGAAAAAAGTCGGCAATAATAATGGTAATCGACGATGAAACGACGGCCTGCGTCGTTGAAGCCCCAACGCCAACCGTGCCGCCCGAGGTCGAAAGCCCCTTTTGACAGGAGACAAGGCCAATGATCCCTCCGAAAACGATCGGCTTCACGACGCCCGCTAGGATGTCATTAATATTAGTGCCGGTACGCACTGATGAGATATAAAGGTTTACATCCATTCCGTACAGCTGCTTGGCGACGACACCCCCACCTACAAGCCCGGCGATGTCCGCGGCGATCGTCAACAGCGGCAGCGTGATCAGAAGTGCGAGTAAACGCGGCGTAACAAGTTTTCTGACGGGAGACGTTCCGAGCGCCCGCATGGCCTCGATTTGCTGAGAAACTACCATCGATCCAAGCTCCGCTGAGATCGCGGAACCCACACGACCCGCAACCATTAGCGCGGCCAACACCGGGCCGAGTTCACGTATCAGCGACGCCGCGATCCCCTGACCGATGTTGCTCTGGGCTCCGTAATATTCCAGCGTCGGGAATGTCTGGAGGACGAGGACGCCGCCAGTGAAGAACCCGGTGAGTACGACGATCACGACAGAACCAACTCCGATCTGATCCATTTGATTGACGATCTCGTGAAAGTATCTTGGCTTCTTGCGCAGCCCTTTGATCGCGCGCCAAAGCAGATTCGTGACCTCCTGAAGTTCGAACAGAAATCGGGTGATAGGATTCATTTTGGGGCGTAGCGAATTCTGTAAAGGATATAACAACCCGCCAAAAAGCAAAAGGAAAGGCCGTCCCCGTTAGGGAACGGCCCTGAAACCAAGTCGAATGATCTGGGCGCAATTACCGGCCGGGCCGGTTTGGCCTGATCGCCCGGCGCATAGGACGCGGCTGCATTTGGCTGGGCGCCCCACCCTCGACGAGCGGGCGATTCTCCTGTGTTTGGCGACCCTCGTCAAATCTGCGACGCAATTCACGAAAACGTCCCACCTGCTCCATCGTCAGAACCCGGCGGTGGGCAAATTCGCTCATAAACCGTATCCTGGCGACATCAGCCTGAGCTGAGTGCAGCTCCTTTAAACGTGACTTTACCTCGGCCTCGTTCGGGCTGTCCGCGTAAATCGCCTCGTCCAGAGCCCGATTCGCTATTCGAAGCCGATGCTGAGCCTCGTCCATCAAGGGTTTGCGCTCGCGGTTAATACGCTGGATCTGTAGCATCTGATCACGAGAAAGCCCTAATTGGCGTAACGCGTTGTTTCGCACATTTCCCGGGCGAGCAGCCGGCGGCGTATCGAACGGCCGCCCTGGATTGTTTGATTCGTCCTGGGCCCGAACGCCTGAAGACCCGAGAGCAACGCTGAACAGGAATGCAATCACACCTAAGATAGCGTTTAGTTTCATGATAATTAACCTCTCATCGTCCCGATCCGCCATCGTCAAACAGATCCGTCAGCCTCAGCGATCTATCATCCGACTCGTCGAAGTTATTTAAAACCGGGGCCTTGCGACGCTGCGCTGAATTCGGGTTAGCATCACGATCTGCCGACCGTTTGATATTTGCCGTCAACGGTTTGCCGATATCACGATCCTGCGCGTTCGTCCTTCCTCGTCTCGTTTTTGTTTCGGGCTGCTTGCGAGGCGTGTCAATTTTCCGTTCAGCCTCATCGCTTGCTGCGGAGCGCTCCTCATCGGTTAGAGTCGCGGCCGCGGTCGGGGCCGGGGGCCGGACCGTGTTCTGCTCCGGTCCAACAACCGCCATCTGGGTATCACCCATATAGTTGGAACCGAATAATCCGAGTCCGGCGGTGACGAGGACAGCGGCCAAGCCGGTCGCGAGCCGCGGGATTGTGAAGATACTGCGAAGACCGGCAAAAAAACTGGTGTCCACCGGAGAAGATAGTTGGGCCGCCACATACGGGATCACGATCGCAGGAGTGAGGAGGGGCACGAACTCTTCTTTATGCCACTCGAATACTGAAAAGCGAGCATCCGCAATGCACGCAAATTCGTCCGTACACGAAGTACAGTTCGAAAGATGTTCCTCAAATCGGGTGCGCCATCGTTGATCCCCTTCGCCGTAAATATACGAGACTATCTCATCAGCGGGGCCGCAATCTAACTTGTTTCCGGTATTCAACATCATTTCACCACCTGGTTAGACCACCTCGACCGGCGTCCTTTCCAATCTCATCCGCAACTGTTTGAGCGCTGTGTAAAGCCGGCTCTTGACTGTACTCAACGGCAGGTCGAGGGTTTCTGAGATCTCCAAAAAGGTCATTTCCTCGAATTCTTTCATAACGACGACCTGCCGCAAGTCGCTGGGCAAAGCTCCAACGGCCTGCCTTACCAGGTTCAGCCGCTCCGTTTTTTCCGTCGTACGTGCGGGCGACAGAAGCGGCGATGCGACAAATGTGCGTTCCGCTTCGCCGTCTTCATCATCGATGAAGTCTTCGGCCCGGGTCTTTTCGCGACGCTTTATGGTCAGACACTGATTGACGGCTATTCGATGAAGCCACGACGAAACCTTCGCCTCGCCCCGGAAATGTTTCAAATTGCGGTACGCCGCCACAAACGCCTCTTGTGCCGCATCCCCGGCGTCGTCCTCGCGGCCGAGCATACCGAAGCAGAGAGCAAAGATCTTTCGCTCCCACCTCCTAACGATCTCACCGAAGGCATCAGCATCGCCCGCGACTGCCAGTTCGACAAGCTGCTCATCTGTTTTCTCTTTCACATCAAACACCGCTAATGCCATTTTCACGAAAATAATAGCTCAAGACGGAACCGGATAGTAAACAACTTTGCGTATCCGACATTTTGACGCTTGGAGCCCTGCAAAAGTCTGAAATAGATGTTCGTTTACGGTATAGATAGTGAACACTATGATCGCACTCTGCCGAATCGAGACGGACATGTTATGGTGGGGCGGAAACGTTATTATGGCGAGTGAAATAAAACCTCCTGTTTCTAAAGACGATACCTTGGACCGGCTCGACATCCGCGTGGGCCGGATATTGTCTGTTGAACCAGCGGAAGGAGCCGCAAAGGCGTCTTACATCCTCCACGCGGATTTTGGCCGATTCGGGCTAAAAACGTCAGTGGCAAGACTGACCTCGCATGCGCCCGACGAGCTGACTGGCAAGCAGATCCTCGGCGTCCTGAACCTGGGCGTGCGTGAGATCGGCGGAATAGTGTCTGAATTTCTTTGTCTTGGCGTCCAGGTTCCGCGCGCCGAAAGTGGCGAGGCAGCCATCATCACACCGGCCATTGAGGCCAAACTCGGCAGCAAGTTGTTCTAGGCCTGCTAAACAAAATTACCGTTGTCCGTTAACATTTCTATCAAAGGCTCGTCTTTACAAACGGAACCGCTTCTGGAAACGGTTACAACGGGCTCTCCGA
>DATLNN010000071.1:0-3874 GCA_035536695.1 Pyrinomonadaceae bacterium
ACCGGAGCAGATAGACGAGATAGATGAATGCCGATCCGGCGAGGCCGACGACGGCTGCGAAAACGATAGAATTTGAATTAATTGCCGGCAGCAGCAAGCGTTCTCGCCCGACGAAAAACACGTTGGCCGCAGCGAGACCGGCCCCAAGGATCTGCACCGAAGTGTTGACGATGAGCAGCAAAACGGCATAAGTGCCGACGGTTTCTACACCCATGACGCGTGCGATAACTATCCCCGCGGCGACGCTGCCCGCGACGGTCACTATACGCGTAAACAGCGTTATCGATATTGAGGTCAACATGCGGTCCGTTCTCTTTTATGCCGCAACGCCGTGGAGGTGCGCTGGCCGGGCGAGAGCGCGTATGTGGAATATCACGCGGTCGCGGGGTTCTCTGCGGTACTTCCCTGTCTGAGAACCGCCAAGGTTAGTCCCATCAATAGATAGAATATCATCACGACCTCAGAGTCGCCCCAGTTATAATGCACGACGCCGCTCGCGAGGAAGCCGAGCGTACCGCCGAACACGCCGAGCAAAATCGCCCGTTCGGGCCATTCGAACTCTTTTCTTTTCAATCCGTTCCAAAGCAATTTCAGATAGATGAACATCCAAATCATCCAGGCGATAAGAGCCGGGAGGCCGCGTTCGAATGCGATCTGCAGTGGCGTCGAATGCAGATGTCCGATAGGCTGACGGCCTTTGTCGAACATTCCCCACTCGGCATGATGGGTCTTTATCGAATCCATGCCGACACCAACCACGCCGTGCCGAGGATCTGAGAACAGCAGTTCGACGGCTTCGCGCCAAACGGTCATTCGCCAGCTGGTCGAGCCATCGGCGGTGTCGATAAACGCCACGTTTCGTTTTTGCTGCAAATACGCGAGCCCTCCGATCACAAGTGGGATGGAGATCGCCAGGCAGATCAGGACCGTCTTTCGTGAGGCGCCCAGGAGGATGATCGCGACTGCCGAGATCACAAAACCCGCCCAGGAGGCTCGCGTGATCGTCAGGAAAAGCCCAACGGAGAGAGCGATCACCGCAGCCAAGAGGAGCCCACGAAGGCGCCATGATCCTGCCGCCGGAGCGAGGACGAGCAACGCAAACGCGAGGGAAAGGACAAGCTGGATGACCTCGGCATAGGTCGTGTAGTGACCAAAAAAGCCCGAGGCGCGGCGGTCGCGGCCGCGTGTCCACTCAGTGATGCCGAATCGGACCACGGGGTCGCCCAGGACCGGCAAACTTGAGACCGGGACCGTTCGAGGGTATTGCAATTCGTAATGGTAGATCCAAAGGGTAACGACGTCGCCGGCGGCCTTGTCGGAAAAGATGCGAGCGAGGTCCTCCGGCGAGTCAACACTCACGCCGTCAGCGGCAAGGATCGTGTCATTCTCTTCGACACCCGCGGCCCGAAGGGGGCTTTCCGCCGACAGGCGATCGATCTTCAGATTTTTTCCGATCGCCAGGGTGGCAAGAGAATAGCCGACTGTGACAACGCCGGACACCAACAGGATGGCGACAAGGATTCGCGGCGTTTTCCTACTGTGGATCCCATCAAAAACCAGGTATACGATCGTAACCAGCGACACAGCGACCAGTTTTCTGAGCGACACTTCCCGCTCGTACGAAAAAAATGACGACAATATGGTGAGTCCGAGAAAGGCAAGAAGTGCAAGGTCGAACGCGTGCCGCGGAAGGCCCGGCCTGATTATGGCAAAGCGGATCAACCAGAATAGAAGCCCAAAGGCCCAAGCGGTCTGCGTTGCGGCGATCGAGATCGGCGCCGAGAGGGCGAGAAGAAATAAGGATGCCGTCAGGGCCCGGTCGAGAAGGTCTTTCGATGAAGCGGTGTTCTCGCTCATGCCCGTTCGGAGGGTTCGGGAAACAGGCGCCGGAGGATCGAAAGCCTCTCCATCCCGACCGCGGCCAGTATGAACATCATCGGCATCATCGGTAGAAAGTAGCGCGGTTCGATCCAGGCGGGCAAATGGATCAGCATTCCAAATACGGGAAAAAGGACGATGTGAGCATGATCCGCGAGACGAGCCCTGAGGGTGAAAATGCCATAGACAGCCAGCATCAGGACGGCCAGATTTGCGCCGAGAAAGAGGACCTTGACGAATATCACGTCTGCCCGTCCTGCACGAAAGGCCTCGCGCAGAGGCAGATTGCCCGCGCCGAGCAGATAGTCGCCGTTATCGATAAAGAGCTTTGGGTATTGTTTCGCGCGAACGACCATCCAATTGACGGGTGCTTCGGCAATTCGTGAGATCGCCGTTTTCATTCGGACCCGGTCGATCTCAGTTTCGTCCGTGATGCCTTCGACCTGAGTAACCGGGTTCGTTTTGAGATCGAGTGGTGCCCACGCGTCGCCATTCCAGACGCGGCCGCCGGTATCGGTTTCGAGCGTGCCGCACAGCAGGTTGGTACCCCAGCCGGATGACGCGACAAGGATGAAGCGATCAAAAACGGTCGCGTTTCTTATGATCCAGCCCGATGCCACGACCAGTACGGCGGCCAGGATGATAAGGTAGCCACGCCAAAACCGGCGGAATGAGGGAAAGATCGCGAGCAATGGCAGAGCCGCGAGATATGGAAAGATCGAGGGGCGCGTTAGAGCGCTCAATCCAAACGCGGTTCCGGCCCCAGCGAACAAGCCGCGGCCCCATAGAAAGATCGCAAGCGCAACGAGAAACGTGAACAAAGTCTCGGTCAGGACCGTTACCGTGAACAAACACGTCATCGGCCCGAAAGCGAGCATGGCAGCGGCAACCAGGGCTATGCGGCGATCAAACCGGTCGCGTGCGATGAGATATGTTAGGCACACGGTGACCGATCCCAGGGCAACATTTGCTATCAGGACCGCAGTCACCGGCGCCTCGTCGCCGCGCCAGAGTACGGCTATCATCGCGGGAAATAAGGGTGGCCGATGGGCCGTCAGCGTTTCGGCGTTGTCGGCGAGGCTAAAGGCCCCATGTGTGACCAGATTACGGGCCAGAAGCAAATACTCAGCCGAATCGTACTGCATCCAGGCGCCAAATTTCAGCCAGAGAGATCGAATCGTGAGGCTCAGGAAAAAGAGCAGGCCCAAGTCTTGAATGGATTTTGCCGAAAGTGTTTTATGCAAAATGTTCTCTGTTGAGCGGTACGGTCTTCCGGACAAGAAACATTTTAGCCACGAAATACACGAATATCACGAATTAAAGAAGATCTTTTCGTGATATTCGTGTATTCGTGGCTAACCTATTTTCTAATCCAAATGCGGTAGAAAACTACCGCCTGATATAACTTAAACCGTTCAGGCGAGGCTTGCCCGCCGATCCTTTAGGGTGGCGGGCAAGCCCGCCGCTCAACCGATCATAAAAAGAACTCAACCTCGGCTGTTTTAACGGATCATTCAGGATCGATCCAGTGTTCGTACCATAGGCTCAGGTTCAACAGCGCCCAGATGTGAAAGCTCCAATCGATCTTGCCGGTTTGGTGTTCGGAGAGCATCCTTGAGATAAATGCGTGGTCGAAGTATTCGCGTTTTCTTAAAGTCGAGCTTTTTATACGCTCGCCGTACTCGGCCCCGAGGCTGGTCTGAAACCATTCGCGAATGGGCGCTCCAAAGCCGCGTTTTTTTGAATAGAGCAGATCATGCGGCAGGATGGTTTCAAGCGACCGTTTAAGAATGTGTTTGCCTGTCTTACCACTTACCTTTGTATGCCGCGGCAGGGACATCGCGTATTCGACCAGATGATGATCTAGGAAGGGCACGCGGGCCTCTACGGACGCCGCCATGGTAATTTTATCGACCCGCATCAACAGAAGTTCAGGAAGCCGCAATTTGAGCTCGAGGTAGGTCAGGCGCGAGAGATAGTCAGAATCGGGCCGTTT
>DATLNN010000072.1:0-24813 GCA_035536695.1 Pyrinomonadaceae bacterium
CCGGCGAGCCGCAGCCCGATAGCATCGGGAGAACCATTTTGGATCAGATCCGTGTTAGTCGTCAGATCCAGGTCGCAATTCGTGACGGTCCCTCCACAGACCACATAGTAGTCGCCCGCCGCCAGGTTGATGTTGGGCAAGTCGATTGTGCGATAGATCACCGCACCGCCAGAATCTCCATTGACCAACACAACGTCATAAAGGTCGAGGTTGATCGAGCTGGCGCTCACGTTCTTGATCTCGATAAATTCGGCGTGGTCGGTACTGACTTGATCATAGTCAATTTCGTTGATCACCAACGTGATCGACACTGCTACGTCCATTTGTCCCGACAGGGCGCTGGCCGCTCCGAGGCCGAAGAAAGCCTTGACCGAGTCCGCAAATGGAAATCCCGCCGCGCTCGTACCGGCCGATGCTAAAACGAAAAAGACAACGCCGACTAGAGTGACGATCAAAAAACGGGTTGCTGCGATGTGAAACGAATTATGGCTACTGGACATGGACGATCCTCTTCTCAACTTTGTGGGCAGCAAAGGCATGGAAGTCGAGGGATTCGACGGTTCACACGTCTTCGCCCGAAGTAGCTTTTCTAACTAATGGTTCGATTATAGGTTTTCTCTACTCGCTTTTGCAAAGCAATTTCTCGTACGGACGCGTTATTTCGCTGTCTCCAGAGAGATCGTGGGACAAAATGGCTGGGCACTCGTCCATAGGCGCAGAAATGGCCCCTCGCGGTGAGGCTAAGGGCCATTTGCATGCTTGTTCGACCGCCGCTAGGGACTACTCCGGGTCGGCGACAAAGTCAAGTTCCTGAATGCTATCCGTCAGCGTTACCAGACGAATAGCGTTTGAGAACGTGTGGCGTTTTGATGCCCTGAGCGAGACCAGATATGACTGGCCGAGCTCGAGGTCGCTAACGCTGTAGTAGCCGAAGCTGCTGGTTACGACACGGACCGGCTCTACGAGCCCGGCGCCGCTGATCGTGATCGTTGCGTTCCGAACCCCAAATCCGTTGGCGTCCGTCACGCGGCCGCTGATAGTGCCGCTGGCGGCCGTCGACGTCTCAACTGTCACGGAACCGTTGACGAAAAGCGTCATCAGCGCAACCGCATTGGCATCCGACACGCCGCGTGCGACCGGGGCGTCGCTCCAGGCGAGCGGGAGCGTGCGCGGGATCGGAAGCTGAGGCGGGACGCCGAAGCGGAGCCGCAGAACCTCGCGGAGGCCGGCCGTGATCGCCGTGGGACAAGACACAAGAAATCCGATGCTGCCGGTGGCAACCTGCGTTGCGTTCGTGGTGATGCTACAGCCGACAGGCAAACCCGTGCCCAGAATCAGATCAGGATTCACATTTGTCCCGCCCGTAGCGTTAATGGTCAACTGTCCGACCGGGAAGGTTATACTGCCGCTGATGTTCGTCTCGTTACCCTGCGCAACAAGCGTGACGGGGACGAGCGCCTGAAAGCCATTCGGCGCGACCACATTGCTGATGATCAAGGCACGAACAGCAGGATCAGGTGTCGGCGTGGGCGTCGGTGTGGCAGTCGGCGTGGGTGTCGCCGTCGGCGTAGGAGTTGCCGTCGCAGTCGGCGTCGCAGTCGGTGTAGCGGTCGGCGTTGCCGTAGGCGTCGCTGTCGGAGTCGCTGTCGGCGTCGCAGTCGGTGTTGCGGTAGGCGTCGCCGTTGGTGTTGGGGTAGGTCCAACGCCTCCGAGGCTAATGCTGCCCGGGACCGTTTTCGGCGTTAGATCGTTTGCGGCCTGGGTCGTCGCGCTTATCTGGATGGGAGAGTTGGCAAACCCGACCGGGATAGTGCCGGTGGCGCCCGGCAATACGCGGAACCTGAACAGCAGAATGGTCTGTGTTCCCGCCGCGGGAGGAAACCCGAGAAAATCGAGGAGTACCCCGATCCGGCCTTGCGCCACCTCACTGCCATTTACCGTCCTCGACGAGAACGGGAACGCACCGGGGCCCACCGTCACATCCGGGTTGGTATTCGTGCCGCTGACGCCACTAATGCTCAACCGGGTCTGATCGAATTGAAGACTGAAGGTCACCACCGTGATGTCGCCCGTGGAAATAAGCTCGACCGGGAACGATACGTCAGTACCTGGGGCACCCGTGATGTTGCCGCCACGAAGCTGTAAGGCTCCCACACCGGTCTCGACCGACGGATCGCCCGGTGGCGTTGGGGCTGGGACCGCCAGGACCTCGCCGGCGGCGGAACTGGGCGCGACGCCCCAAAATTGACTCACGGATTGCATGAACGAGGCCGCGGACACACTGGCCCCGACAGATGCAAGCGTGAAAAGGGTAAAGCCAAGAAAGGCCACCAGACAGAATCTGAATGCTGTCTTGCGAAATAAAGATCGACCGTTGAACATGAATGAAAATCCCTCCTCACCAAAGTTGCGTAACGAAACCTAAATCGCGAAGTAAAAAACTCTATGCTTCGGACAATTATTTATCAGAGCGTTGAAAGGCTTTCATTATAGCGCTTCCACAGGCTTTTGCAAACGGGAAAAATCGCACGGCAGGATTTTTCTCTTTATGGGGCGAAGTCGACGGGCGGCGGCTCAAGTGTAGGACTGAGATCGGGGTAAGGCATTCGACGGCTCAGAGAGGGTCCGGTTTGGAGGGGCACTTGAGCACCAGTGCCATAAAAAGAAAAAACCCTTGCCGTTCGCGGCAAGGGTTTATTCTAATTCCGTGAAATGAACCGCCGATAGGCGATCGTTTCATGGTCCTATCGAACTACTGTTCGGCCGTGAAATTGACTGCCTGAGCACTGTCGGTCAGCGTAACCAAGCGCGTGGCGTTCGAGAACTGATAACGCTTTGAGGCCCTGAGCGAAACAAGGTACGTCTCGCCTATGTCGAGGCCCTCGACGTTAAAGTAACCGAGACTGCTGGTCGTAACCTGGACGGGTTCCGCGAGGCCAACACCCGATATGGTGATGATGGCGTTACGAATTCCCATTCCGTTTGCATCGGTTACGAGTCCGCTGATCGCGCCTCTGGCTGCCGTACCGATGTCAATGTTGACAGCTCCGTTGACAAAGGTCGTCGTCAAGGCAACAGCAGCTGCATCCGTAACGCCCTGAGCAACCGGTGTGTTAACCCAGGTGATCGGGACACTTCGCGGAACAGGAGCGCCGGCCGGAACGCCGAAGCGAAGCCGGATAACTTCCCTGTTTCCTGCCGTAAAGGCCGTCGGACACGCGATCAGGAAGCCGAGGCGGCCCTGGGCCACCTCAGTTCCATTTGTTGTGATCGTGCAGCCCGCGGGAAGGCCGCTGCCAGCCAGAACGTCAGGGTTCGTACCCGTACCCGAGACGTTGCTGATGGTCAACGAGCCAACCGCGAACGAGACGCTGCCGCTGATGCCCGTTTCGTTACCCTGCGATGCAAGTACGATCGGGACGATCGCCTGACCGCCGTTAGCGGCGGTCGTTTTGACGATTGTCACCGTACGTCCCGGGCCGCCCGGTCCGATAACTACATTGACGTTATTCGGCGTGTACTTCGCAGTCAGAGCCTGTGCCTGAGCATTGGAAGTACTGCGGACGATCGGCTGATCGACAAACGTGACAGGGGTGAGCCCTGCCGGTGCCGTCGGCAGGATGCGGAACCTGAAGACCGCGACCTGTCGGACGCCGGCCGTGACCGGACCCTGGAAGTCGAGCAGGACACCAACCTGGCCAGTACCAGCAGGAGCACCGGTACCGGTGACCTGGGTGGCGTTAACCGTTACCGAGGTCGCGGGGCTTACTCCGCTTCCGGCCGTTACAACGCCCGCGTTCACGTTAGTGCCGCTGACAGCCGCAAGGCTCAGTCGGGTTCGATCAAACTGCAGACTGAAAGTCGTGACAGTTTCATCGCCCTGCGAGACGAGCTCGACAGCGTAGTCAACGAAGGTATCAGGGGCACCGCTCACAAGCACGCCGCGGAATTCGCGTCCGCCGCCTGTCTCGATAACGGCATCGTCATCGCCCTTCTCTTCCGACTTGTCGCTGCTGCGTTCCGCGATCTGAGCTCCGGGAATTGGAGCAGTCGGACCGCCGGCCGGACGGTCCGGATCGAGATTGGCAATGTAGTTGTCAATCTGCTGTTGATCCGCAGCCGTCAGGCGTCCGTCGCCGAGAGTGCCCTCAGGTGCCGTGTCCGTACGCTGGAACTCGTTGAAGGTTCCGGGCAGTCCGGAGCCCGTGCACGGCGTGTCAAGACCGGCGATAAACCGCTTGAACTGAGCCGAGTCGGCTGCTGTATGCTGGCCATCGCCAGGTCCGCAAACGCCCGCCACCGCACGGTTGATGTCGCCCTCGATACCCTGCGGTCCCGGAATGCCGTCGTCATTGATGATGGTACCTAGGCCGATGTTGTCAGTCGTCGGATCACCGGTCAAGAACGCAGCATTGGTTCCTCCCGTCAGTCGTAGCTGGAACGTCTCGTCGGTCTCCTGCAGCAGGTCGCCGCAAACCCTGATCGCGATCTCGCGGAACGTCTCGCCCGCCGTAAATGCAGCCGGGGAAGCCGAGAACACACCGGTCGTAAGCGGAGCACTGATGTAATCGATACCCGGGCCGCAAGCCGCACCACCGGTAGCCGCAACGCCCGTCGCGGCATTCTCGATCACGAAGTTCACGCTGCTCGAAAGGGTCGTGGCTCCTATCCTGTTGATCCGGAATACGAAATTGGTCGGAACGTTAGGATCATTCCCTTCCTGACCGGTAACGTCATCCACGCGGAAGCTAATGGCATCGTCATTGACGATTGTTCCCGTGCCGACCGAACCCACCGTCGGGATCGTTCCCGGAACAGTGCTTGCGATCGTGACCGTGAATCTCTCGTTTGCTTCCTGAACCGTGTCGGCACAGATCGGAACCAGGATGTCACGGAAGTTCTGAACTCCGGCCATCGTGGGATCCTGATCGGAACCCGCAAAGAACGTCAGCGTTCCTGTTGAGCCGCCGGTCGCCGCGAACGGGGTCGTAAAGTCAGGAGAACTGCTGTTGATACCACCGCAGATCGTTCCACCCGTAGCATCCAGACCAGATTGCGGAGTATTGCTGTCCTGAACGGTGAAGGTGAAGGTCTGATCGATCGCCGAGGTTCCGGTACCGGTGACGCGGAAGCGGAAGACGACCGGGTTCGCCGGATCGCTGCCCTCGTTCGCCGTCACGTTATCGATAGCGAAGGTCCTCGGACCGTCGTCGTTGAGGATCGTGCCGAGGCCCTGACCGTCACCGCCAAAGAGCGGATTCAGGCTGGCGATGGTATCGTCGGAGCCGGTGCCGGCGTTAATGCCGACAGTCGTAATGTTGTCGATCTGCAGCGTAAACCGTTCATCGGTCTCATTCTGAAGATCGCCATTGACATCGACCGCCCGAGGCATAAGGACGCAGGTCTCTATGACGTTCAACGCCGGATCGCCCGTCGGGTTGGCCGGGAAGTTGAGCACGCGACCGACGACCGGCACATAATCATTGTCGGCGACCGTCGCGGTACCATCCACGGTTGAGACAGTAACCGTCTGTGCCCGTTCATGGCTGCCGGTTCGTCGGATGACGAAGTTGAAGCACGTCGTACCCGAATTGCCCTCCGCCAGCGTGACGTCGGACACCGTGAAGATAAACGGCCCATCATTGTCGTTGATCGTTCCGCCCAAAGTGGTGGCAGCGATCGTCGAGAGGGACGGGTTGCTTAACGTTACCCTCACCGTTTCAGAGGCCTCGTCTCTCACATCGCCGCAAACTACGACGCTAAAGGTTAGCTGGTCCACGCCTGGAGCGAAAGTGAGACGATTCGCCGTTGCCGGGGCCGTGGGCGTTGGAATAATGAAGTCCGTGCCCGTCGTATCAGCGTTAACGCAGGTCGTACCGCCCGTAGCCGGAATCGTGTTACTCGCCGCTGTCGTTCCTAGGTTGGCGCCTGCGACAACGAAGTCGACAGTTGACGTGACCTGTGCTCCGGCGGTCCTGTTTACTGTAAAGGTAAGGAGTGTGGTGGTACCCGTATCGGTTTCAGTCACCTTGGCGGCAGCACCAAACGCCAGCACGGGAGCATTGTCATCGTTGATGATAGTTCCCAAACCAGTGTCGCTGATATCGCCCTGAGCACCTGTGATCGAAATGAGTCTGACAGTAAAGGATTCATCAGGCTCGAACATCGTGTCGTGATAAACGATCACCGACAGCGTCTGGCTGGCGGGACCGCCCTGCACAAAGGTCAGGCAGTTGGCCGGTGACGGATCGAGATCGGTGTAGTCAGCATTCGGGGGAGTTCCCGGAGCCGTTCCCGGCGTTGCCGGATTGGCATTGCCCGGAGGGATCGTCGTGCCGGGTACCGTGTCGTAGCAAACCACCTGGGTTCCCTGTGCATCGCTCGATCGGGTAACAGTGAAGTTGAACGAGGTCGTGGCTCCCACAACGGACCCTTCGGCCTGGGCTACGTCGCTAACCGTAAACACGTTTGGCTGCTGAGCGTCCGTGATGGTTCCGACACCCTGCCCGTCGCCGACGGTTGCGTTAGTAACACCTATAAGGTTGACGAGGAAGGTTTCGTTCCCTTCAAAGATCAGGTCGGCGGACGTGGGAACGGTAAAGGTTACGCTGGTCTGACCAGCCGGAATGGTAATGGGTATCAGCAAACCGCCCGGGCACGGCTGGCCTGTGTAGTCAACCCCCGCTGTCGCCGTGATATCCGTCGTGCAGAAGCTGAACGTTGTGTCTACGCCGGTCGCCAGCGGAGTTCCGGCGGCGCCTGCCTGGTTGACCTGTGAGACGGTAAACGTAATAGCGTTACCCTCAACCGCCTGGCCATCGGAGATGTTCAGGACCGGGGCAGCGTCATCATTAAGAATGGTGTACGTTGCACGCGAAGGCACACCCAGGGTTCCACCGACAGGATTAAAGAGAAACGCATCGAACACTTCGTTGGCTTCGAAATCCGTATCACCGCAAACAACGACCGTAAAGGTCATCGTCTGTGTCGTCGGGAAAGGGGCTGGGGGTACCGGAGTGGTCGGTACCGGGAACGTGAGAGTTATACCATCCGTAATATAGTCAACGCCGTTGACCAGGCCGCAGTTCGTGTTCTGCTGACCGGGGATCGCCCGATTCAGCCTATTATCCAGCGGGTCAGTGGCCACAGAGATCGTGCCAGGCTGGCTGAGGTCTCCGGTTCGGGTAACGGTAAAGGTTGCTATCGAGCCGCCCATACTGGGACTCTGCGGCAGGTTGGCAAGATTATTCACATTCCCCTCATTGGCAGCCGGAGGCGTGGCGGCTATGGTGTATACCGTATCGTCATTTGCGATCGTGCCGATTGCCGATGACGGAGCGCCAGTTATACCGGGCGTGTTCGTCACCGTGAGGATCACAGTCTCGCTCAGCTCGACGTTGGCGTCTGCCGTCGGATCGACGGTAACGGTAGCCGTGGTCGCATTGCCAACGAATGTGACAGTTCCCGTGCCCGGAACCGTACCGTTCGTGCCGGTAAAGCTGGTCGCGCCGCTCACGGTGTAATCCGGCGGGAAGTTGTCGTTGCACTGTCCTACAGGAGCGGCGGGGGCCACAGAGGCTCCGCAAGCCGTGCCGCCAACACTGAAGGTGACCACCTGGCCGGCCGTCAATGCGCCCGTTCGGGTGAATGTGTAAACGAGGTTGGTCACACCGTTTTCGTTAACCGTACCCGGAGCCACTGTCACGATGACATTAGTGTCGTCTTCGGTTATCGTGCCAGTAGCCGATGACGGCGCGCCGACCACGCTGGCCGTCCCCGCTCCAACCGTAAACGTAACGGTTTCATTGCCTTCCGTAAAGTCTGTATCGACCGTTGGATCGGCGATTACCTGAGCGGTTGTCGCCCCTGCTAAGAATGTGACAGAGCCGACCGTTCCCACGCAGCTGGCGGCGGTAGCCCCGGTGCCTGCCGAGCAGATGTAATCCGTGCCCGGAATGGCCGAGCCACTGATCGTGAATGGAACCGTGATCGCACCGGCTCCCGCGTCCGGGCGACTAAAGGTAAAGACCAGGTTGCCAGCTCCATCCTCAGTGACTGAGAGGGGTGCAACAGTCACCGAAACAGGCGTATCTGCCGCGTCGGTGATGGTGATCGTCTGGACGGCCGGAGTGCCGATCGATCCCGTACCCGTGGTAGCGCCCAGATGAACCGTAAACGACTCAGTAGGCTCTACCACAGCGTCGTCGCATATCCCGATCGTGGTCGTGGCCGTGGTTTGGCCGGCTGCAAAAGCCACCGTTCGCGGGTTGGCGGCGCTGAAGCCAAGATAGTCAAATCCGACTGTACAACCCGTGCCATCCGTACCGATCGCGGTACCGCTCGTGGTGAACACTTGCACCGTCGCCGGACCGGACGTATCGCCCGTGCGGGTCACTGTTATCACAACTCCAGGGCCATCCGGAGGCGTTGGCGGGACGTTCCCCTCGGGCGTGGTCTGGGCTGCCGTCGAGAACTGGACTGTGCCAGCGCACGTGCCACTCACGCCGGCGTTAGCGATCGCTCCTACGTCAGCCGCCGTGATCGCGGAGTTGAAAAGCTGAAACTCGTCAATGATGCCCTGATAGAAAACAGCCGGTCCGGGGCTTCCATCGAGGCGAGCTCCGATATTCAGAGGATCATTAGTGTCAAGAGTGTCGGGGGCAGGATTTCCACCAATGTTGGTCGCGGGAAAGGCCACGCCGTTGTGGTAAAACGTCAGCGTTGTACCGTCAAACGAAAACGCAACGTGCTGGAGAGTGCCGGCAGTGACCGGAGCCCCGACCGATGTATACGTGTGATTTCCGCCCGCCGTGTCAACAAGATTCACGAACAGATTTCCAGGCGTGCCAACCGAGTGCCAAAAGTGAACACCGGTTTCGGTAGGCGTGCCATACTCGGCGATGGGCTGACCGACGGCAACCGGATTAATAGTTCCCGGATTGATCCACGCAGCCATCGAGATCGTATTATTAGCGACACCGTTGCTCGTATTGATATCAGTATCAACCGATGGCGTTACCGCAACATAATCGTTGGTGCCGTCTAGCAGGAAGCCCTGGCCGACTCGTCCGGGGCCGAAGGTCGCTCCATTCGTAAGCGTCGCGACATCCGCGACCAAATCGTTAGGAGCAGTGTCAAGCGTATTACCGTTAGCGGCAAACCATGCCGTCATGCCCCCGGCGGGCACCGCACAAGCCGCAACGCCAACGCCGGTAATATTGCCCGGTCCAACCACATTAGTGGTAAACGGGCCAGCAACGATGGCGTTGGGGGTGCCGATGGGGAGAAACGACGTGTTTACAATAAAGTAGTTCGTTCCGGCCACCAGATTTTCGGTTATTTGCGAGGTCCGGGTGTTCCCGAAATCGTCGTTGCACTCCAACGCATTTACTAGTGGCGTCGCCGGATTAAAGGTGCCCTGGTAGAGGCAGATAAAGCCGTCATACGTCCCGGTATTGCTCGTTATCGTGTAGAGTCCGGTCGCATCGACGGTTATCTGATTAGCCCGGTAGAAAAACGCTCCGGTAGCAGTAGTTGTGGGCGGGAGGGTACCGTTTGCATTGGGACGGCTGAAGGTCGGGCCGCCCGTCGTATCGCCCGAGAAGCTGCCAACTGCTTCGAGCATGAGGAGATCAACATCGCCCACATCATTCTTGACATTGCCCTCATCGTCATAAACAGGCGGGGTCGGCGCGGGCTCGGCACCGTTGGCGTTTTGAGCCGACTGAACTTCTGTCAAGCCGAGGAGGCTTAAAAGGTCCGAAATCGTACTGGCAACGAAGCCAGCCTGCTGCGTATTCGCGCTACTGGTTGCCAGGGTCGATTGATTGGGATTTGCCGCACTTACAGCAAAGCTGAAGAAGGCGGCTACAAGCAGAAATGCTGACGCGGCAAACAGCCGCGTCTTCACGCTGCGAAAAGTTTTAACTCCGTTAGCAAGGGATTGTGCTTTGGACAAGCCTTGTCTTTGGGGCGTGGATGACATAATGATTCTCCTAGATAACTAAAAATTCAGTCAGTTTGTTGTTTCCTAAAATCGTGCTTCAGAACCGTTTCCGGCCTGATCAGGCCCTGCCGTCAGAACCCAGTTTGCCGAATAAACCGCATTCGGCAGCGGCCAGATGTCGTAAGACCGGAAGTCCTGACGAGCTCTATCCCAGAAAGTGCCGCGGGTCGCGCCTTGCAATGCATAGCCGCCTTCGCCGGCGGATAACCCTGTGGCCACAAAAACTTCGCCCGACGCGCTTATAGCAAGCGCGCCCGGCAAACCTGTTTTCAATGTTTTACCGTTTAGTATGATAACTATTATGCAGTTTCTCACGGCTAAGCTCGGGGGCGTCGAGCCTCGGTCCGTTCTGCAATTCTAATGTTCAAATATAACTACTACGACGCGAACAAGTACGGATTATACCGAATCCCACACTGATGTCAAGCGATTTATAGGGCTTGGCACTGAACGTTAAGTCTTTTTTTCTGGCTTTTCGTTGCCGCGCCGCTCCTGCAACGTCTGGCGAAAAGCTGTTCAGAGCATAACCTCTCGTGCGCGAAGTTGCAAGCGAAATCTCAAAAATAATTACATTTGCGCCCCGCGGAGCCGATCGGACAAAGCTATTTCCCAACCGCCAGCTGGAGCCGGGCCGATGCCGCGTCGAGCTGTTCGCGGAACCGCTCGGCGTCCTCGGCGGATGGGGTGCCCGCGGCCGCGATCGCCTTTTCAGCATCGTCTCGTGCCGAGCGGGCCGCCTGAGCGTCGATCTCATCGGCCGATTCAGCCGTGTCGGCCAGCACAGCGACCTTGTTGCTATTTACTTCGACAAATCCAACCGACACCGCAAGCCGGGTACCGACGCCCCTTATATTGTATTCCAGGATGCCCGGCTTAAGGGCCGAGATCAAAGACGCATGATTAGGCAAAATGCCCACTTCGCCCGACGCGGTCGGCACCGTGACAGAATCGACCTCTGCATCAACCACCCGCCTCTCAGGTGTAACTATTTCTAATTTAAGCATCCTTTTAAGTCCCAAGCTCCAAGTTCCATGTTCTAATTGACGGGTTCCTGATCATAAACTTGGAACCTGGAACTTGAAACCTGGAACTCCTACGCAGCCGCAGCCATCTTCTGCGCTTTCTCGCGGGCCTGCTCGATCGTGCCGACCATATAGAATGCCTGTTCCGGCATGTCGTCACACTTGCCCTCGAGGATCTCCCTGAAGCCCTTGATCGTGTCCTCGACCTTTACGTACTCGCCCTTAAGGCCGGTAAACTGCTCGCCGACCGTAAATGGCTGCGAGAAAAAACGCTGGATCTTGCGGGCACGAGCGACGGTCAGCTTGTCGTCCTCAGAAAGCTCGTCGAGGCCGAGAATGGCGATGATATCCTGCAGGTCCTTATAACGCTGCAAAATTCGCTTAACTTCCTGGGCGGTGTTGTAATGCTCTTCACCCACGATCTGCGGATCGAGGATACGCGAGTTAGAGGCCAGCGGATCCACCGCCGGATAGATGCCGAGCTCGACGATCTGACGCGACAAAGCAGTTACGGCGTCGAGGTGAGCAAACGTCGTCGCCGGGGCCGGGTCGGTATAATCGTCGGCCGGGACGTATACAGCCTGGATCGATGTGATGGCCCCGGTCTTGGTCGAGGTGATACGCTCCTGCATCTCACCCATCTCGGTCGCGAGATTCGGCTGGTAACCTACGGCGGACGGCATGCGTCCCAGCAGGGCCGAAACCTCCGATCCCGCCTGGGTAAATCTGAAGATGTTATCCACAAAGAAAAGCACGTCGTTACCCTGATCGCGGAAGTATTCAGCAACCGTGAGGCCAGACAGCGCAACTCGGAGCCGGGCCCCCGGCGGCTCGGTCATCTGGCCGTATACAAGGGACACCTTGGAATTCTTGATCTCCTCCATATCGACCTTTGCGAGATCAAAGCCGTGATTATCCTTAAAGTCGTCCATAAAGACCTTGCCATAACGGATGACGTTCGATTCGACCATTTCGCGAAGCAGGTCGTTACCCTCGCGTGTGCGTTCGCCGACGCCGGCGAAAACCGAATAGCCCTCGCGGCCTTTGGCGACGTTGTTGATCAGCTCCATTATGAGCACTGTCTTGCCCACGCCGGCACCGCCGAAGAGGCCGATCTTACCGCCGCGAAGGAACGGCTGGACAAGGTCGATGACCTTGATGCCCGTCTCGAACATCTCGAGCTGGGTCGCCTGCTCGTCAAACGAGGGGGCGTGCCGATGGATAGAATACCTGGTGTCCGAGACGACAGGGCCAAGCTCGTCGACCGGCTCGCCGATCACGTTCATAACTCGCCCAAGCGTAGCCTCGCCGACCGGCACCTTTATCGGGCCGTCGAGGTCAATGACCTTCATCCCCCGGACCATTCCGTCCGTGGGCAGCATCGATACCGCGCGGACACGCCCCTCGCCAAGATGTTGCTGCACCTCCGCGACGACATCGATCGCCTGTTCGACATCAAAACCCTCGCTGGTCACTCGAAGCGCCTGGTAGATCGGCGGTAAATAATGATCTGTAAATTCTACGTCAACGACCGGGCCGATGATCTGAACCACCCTGCCCACCTGTCCGTTTCCCTCATTAGCCATTCTTTTATGTTGTGCTCCTATATATAAGGTAAAAACCAGGGCTTTTTACAAAGGAGTAAGAATAGCATATGAATTTGGGCACCGGCAAACGCGGCCGGCGGTACAAGTTCTTGCGGCTATCGCAGCGCTTTCTAGGATCAACTTGCATGTTTGTTACTTGAATCGCCCTTACCTAGGTGGGACCTAGGTGCGTTCATCGGGTTTGCAGACATTATGTAGGCTGACGTACACAACCGCCGGGGTGGGTGAGTAATAATCAAAGCCTCGGGGGAAGTTATATGCCAGTTGCTTCAGGTTACACGCGCGAGGGGGCGGTTTTGGGACTGACTAACGACGAAGACGATCCGCAGCGTGTCGAGTTCGGCGAATTACGAGCTGACGGTTACGAGAAGGTAGGGCAGCAGACGGAGTTTGATCTGTTTTCCGAAGCCCGCGTTCTTTACTCGCGGTTGAGGTCGCGAAACACTTCGCGGCGATATATGCGGCGGTCATCGAGCATTTTTTAGTAACTTTAAGGAGAATGGATATGCCAGGTAACAAGTACACAACGAAACAAGAACGGAAAGCCGACCATATCGAGGAAAGCTATCGGGAGAAAGGGGTGTCTAAGGAGGAAGCCGAAAAGCGCGCCTGGGCGACCGTTAACAAGCAGGACGGGGGCGGCAAAAAGCCCGGCGGCTCCGGCCGAAAAAAGTCTGACTGAGGGGGGTTATATATGAATCGAATTTTTGCAATATTAGGCGCGGTTGGCGCCGGAGCGGCCCTAATGTATCTGTTCGATCCGAACGGCGGCCGCCGGCGCAGAGCTTTGATCCGTGACAAAGCTGTCGGAATTTCGAATGATGTGACGCAGGCTGTCGAGGCGAAATCGCACGACCTCGCAAATAGAGCTCAGGGCTTCCTGCACGAGGCAAAGAGCCTTGTCGGGGCCGGCGGCACCGTTGAGAACTCCGCTCCCGAACAGAGTGACAGGGCCATTTAGATCTGGATTCGCGCCGGCGTAAAATGTGTGGCAAGCGGCTTTCCGGCGGAAGGCTCGGAGCGGCTACGTACTCGCCTGCATTTGTTGATCCAATGGGCCTAGCAGCTTCCTCGCCCGTCGAGATGTTTTAGCCCTCCATTTATCCACAGCCGGTATAGAGGTTTGCAGGACCTATCGCATAGATGGCGCGCTTGTGTTTCCATGCAACACACGCTACGATGCCATGTGCGCGCTCTTTAGGAGCCGAGCAGGATATTTGAAAACCGAATAAATGTGATTCGCACTCAGTTCTCGGCCGCGATGAAAACGTGTACCCCCCTGAAATCGTTCGGGAAAATAGATCGCCGAAAAAACGTTGGGACAGTTGGGACAGCCGGGACACTGACAACGCACATCCTACGTTGTAACCTCTGTCACACATACGGGCATTTGCGATGCCGCGACGGTTATTAAGAATTATTAAAGTTTAATAAGCTTTATTAAAGCTTAATAAGATCGCCTCGCCGAGCCGATCTCCTCCGGCATGAACCCCGCCGGCCACCGGTCGGTTTAACATTCAGTGTGAGTCTTAATAACGGCGACTCTGAGCAACGAGATTCTGCCCTCTGCAAGGCGTGAAAAGATTGACAGTCGGCGAGGGCATCTAGTAGGCTTAAGTCATTCGGCCACTACTGATAGATCAAATTTGAGCAATCTCCGCAAACTCGAACTTCCGCCACAAGGCCTGAACACGCTGTTCGGCGTTCAGGATCAAAATATCAAATATCTCGAGACACTGCTTGACGTTACGATCGGTGCGCGCGGCAATGAGCTGTTGATCGACGGCGACGAGCGCGACATCCGCACCGTTGAGCAGGTACTAAAGGACTTTGGAGAGCTGTTTGACGAGGGAAATACCTTTACCGACAAAGAGCTTCGCGATGCCTTTAAGCAGATCGCCGAGGACAGGGCATATAGTTTAAAAGACCATTTCCTAAAGGCCCGGTTCAACCCATCAGGCAAGAAGCAGGTCGCGCCGAAGACCGCCAACCAGCGCAAGTATCTGGATGCGATCGCTGAGAACGATCTCGTTTTCGGTATCGGCGTGGCGGGGACCGGCAAGAGCTATCTGGCCGTGGCGATGGCGATCGATGCATTATTCAAGAAGCAGGTCAGCCGCATCATTCTCACGCGTCCCGCCGTGGAGGCCGGCGAGCGGCTTGGCTTTTTGCCCGGCGATCTGCAGGACAAGGTCGACCCGTACCTGCGTCCGCTCTACGACGCGCTGTTCGATCTGGTCGATTCGGAAAGGGTCACAAAGATGCTCGAAAAGCGGATCATCGAGATCGCCCCGCTGGCCTTCATGCGCGGACGGACGCTGTCAGATGCTTTCATTATCCTCGACGAAGCACAGAACACGACAGGCGAGCAGATGAAGATGTTCCTGACTCGTATCGGCTTCGGCTCGAAGGCGGTCGTGACAGGCGACAAAACACAGATCGATCTTCCCCGCGGGCAGAAAAGCGGCATCAGGGAGGCCGAGATGATCTTGAAAGATCTCGACGGCATCGCCTTTACATACTTCACCGAAAAAGACGTTGTCCGACATAAGCTCGTCCAAATGATCGTTAAGGCATATGAAGCCCACTCCGAGATTTCAGGCGACGATGAGCGGACCTCCATTTCAGCGACTCTGTCCGGTCGATAACCTGTGATCGTAAACCTCCAGCGAAAGCGCAATATCGATACGCGATCGCTCGACGAGTTTCGCCGCCTTCTTCTCACGACGATCACCGAAGCCAATTCTAGGAGTGTGGCAATAGCATTGATCTCCGATCGTCGGATGAAGGAGCTTAACCGGCTGTTTCGCGGCAAGGCCGGGACCACTGACGTGCTTTCTTTCCCGCACGTGCCCGACGAGTTCGATCCCGACAAAACCAGTCTTGGCGACATCGTTATCTCGGTAGAACAGGCTGAGCGGCAAGGACAGGAAAACGGCCTGACGCTAGACGCTGAGATCAGGCAGTTGATTTTGCACGGCCTGCTGCATCTTTGTGGATACGATCACGAAACGGATAACGGGGAGATGAACTCGCGCGAACTGGAATTGCGTGAACAGATCGGGATATAGAGCACGCGGTTGATGCGATGACTTCGCGGTCGTTGCTACTTTGCATGGGCCCTTTTGGGGCTTTAAGGACGTTTTCACGCGGAACCGCGAAGATGGCAAAGGAAGATTCGAAAGTTCATCTATCTTTTTTTTGCCAAGGCGACTAAGACTCGTTTGCTGTAGATGAAGTGTGATATCTGATTGAATCTGTGTTAATCTGTGGTTCCAAAAACCTATATGCCTGAATCTAAGAAGACCGCCGAACCGTGCGTCATGGTAATTTTTGGCGCGACGGGTGACCTGACAAAACGCAAGCTATTCCCCGCTCTATATAACCTGGCAAAGGACGATTTCCTGCCGCACACGTTCGCGATAGTCGGCGTCGGGCGACAGGAAATGACGAGCGAAGAGTTTCGTGACCAGGTGGCCGGACACCTTCGCGAGTTCATCCCCAACGGGCCTGACGAAAAGATCGTGAAATGGTTCGGGGAACGCACCTATTACACGGGTGGCGATTTTGACGACGACACGAAGTTGTTCGGCGATTTGAAAAACCTGATCGGCAATGTCTCGGCCGAGCACCAGATACCGGGCAATTATTTCTACTATCTTGCGACACCGCCGTCACTGTTCGGCAATGTCACGAGCAAGATAGTCAAAAACGGGCTGGGCACGGAAGAGAATGGAAATTGGCGCCGCTTCATATATGAAAAGCCATTCGGCCACGATCTTGAAAGCGCCGAGAAGCTGAACGCCGAGCTTCTTGAAACGGTGAATGAGAAGCAGATCTACCGCATCGACCACTATCTCGGAAAGGAGACGGTCCAGAACATATTGGTGTTCAGGTTTGGCAACGGTATCTTTGAGCCGATCTGGAATCGAAACTATATCGATCACGTCCAGATCACGGTGGCGGAAAAGCTCGGCGTCGAGCTTCGCGGCGGCTACTACGACACGGCGGGAGCGCTTCGGGACATGATCCCTAATCACATACTCCAGCTCGTTACGCTCACCGCGATGGAGCCGCCGGTGTCGTTCGAAGCCGATTCGGTCCGGGATGAACAGGCAAAGATCCTGCAGGCGATCCAGGCCTATGATCCTGAGGACGTTCTGCTCCGAGCCGTTCGCGGGCAATATGGCGAAGGGACGGTCGACGGCAAAAAGGTGCCCGGCTATCGTACCGAGGATAAGGTGGCCCCCAATTCGAATACCGAGACCTTTGCCGCCTTTAAGCTCTCCGTCGATAATTGGCGGTGGGCGGATGTCCCCTTCTATATCCGAACGGGCAAGCGCATGAAGACCCGGCATTCCAGCATAGTTATTCAATTCAAAAAGGCTCCGTTCATGTTGTTTCGCGACACGCCGGTCGAAAAACTCACGACGAACCGTATAGTTCTTCATATCCAGCCGGACGAGGGGATCACGCTGCATTTCGGCGCCAAGATCCCGGGGCCGATCGTGAATATGGGCGCGGTCGATATGGATTTTGATTACCTGGATCATTTTGGGGAACAGGTCTCAACCGGGTACGAGCGGCTCTTATACGATTGCATGATCGGCGATGCGACACTATTCCAGCGTGCGGACATGGTCGAGGCTGGCTGGCGGATCGTCGCTCCTGTACTCGATGTCTGGAAAGCCCTGCCGGCACGCGACTTTCCAAACTACGCGGCCGGAACCTGGGGCCCCGCGGATTCGGACGCGATGCTCGCGGCCGATGGCCGGGCGTGGAAGAATCTGGCCGATTAGTATTTCATGCGCGCCACCGCCCTTAAATCTATTTCTCTTCCACTCCCGGCGGGAAACATCGTATGGTAGTCGAGACAGCCGTTGCCGTCGCGATCCTGCTCGCGCTCGTCTTTCTGGCGACCGTCGATACGGCATTCTTCCATCTTTCTGATGTCGGCCTGCGGCGAATGTCGTATGAAGAGGAATCTGCCGAGAAGAAAAACTCGGTAAAATTCCTTCGCGAAATACTTGAGAATCGTCCGCGTTTTCGATTTGCACTGTCATCCACGATTCAGATCCTGCTTATCTGCTTTACCGTACTGCTGACCGTTATTGTCGCGCAGTTCACGGCCAATCGGGGCCAGGTAATGGCGATCGCCCTCATCGTCGGTCTGCTGGCAACCGTCTTTCTACGCCAGGTGCTGCCGCGTCTTCTTGTTAGAAACGACACTGAGAAGAAACTGCTGTTTCTTTTGCCAGCGATCCGCCCGCTCTATGCAATCGCCTCCTTTTTTGTAGAGCCGATATCGAGCCGGAAGCGCCTGCGTGCCAGAGAGAAGCTGGAGGCAACCGTTTCCCCGGATGGGTCAGAAGAAAAGGACGAGGATAACGCAGAAGACTTTCAGGCGCTGATGGAGGTCGGCGAGGCTGAGGGGATAATCGAGGAAGAGGAACGGGAAATGATCGAGACGATGGTCGAATTCAGCGATACGCGGACTGGCGAGATCATGACTCCGCGTACCGAGATCGTCGCCCTGCCTATCGAGTCCACCGTCCGTGCCGCCCGCGACCTGATCGTTGAGCAGAAGTACTCGCGCATGCCGGTTTATCGCGACAGCATCGACAATATCGAGGGGATGATCTATGTCCGCGATCTGCTCCAGGCCTGGGCAGAGGGCAAAGAAGATCGTCCGGTCGGCGAATTTCTGCGAGACGCGTTGTTCGTCCCGGAAACAAAAACGGCCAGTGAGCTGCTCAAGAACATGCAGGTCAATCATGTCCAGGTCGCCATTGTCATAGACGAGTACGGTGGCGTCGCGGGCCTCGTCTCGGTCGAAGACATTCTCGAGGAGATCGTCGGCGAAATCGAGGATGAGGACATCGAGGAAGAAGAGATCATTGAGATCGTCGAGGCCGAAGGCGGTTATTACGACGTTCTCGGGTCGACCGAGATCGATAAGGTCGAGCGTCTGTTTGAGACCGATCTCGAGGACGAGGACTATACCACGATCGCCGGCCTGGTCACGAGCGAGGCTGGCTACGTCCCCGGCGTTGGCGAACGTCTGACACTTCGCGGGCTGGACATAGAGATCCGCGAAGCCGATGAAAAGAAACTTCATCGTCTGAGGTTGCGCCTTGCCTATGAGCCACAAGACGCAGATTCCGAGACCGAGCTCTAAGTGGCGGCGTCCGGCCAGGATAGTTCCGAGGCGATAGGACACAGAAGTTTGGCTTTGTTATACTCTCGTAAAACTAATAGAGGAGGCGATAGAATAATGGCGATCAGATTAGGGGACACCGCGCCGGATTTCACCGCGGAGACCACGCATGGAACCATTAATTTTCACGAATGGCTGGACGACAGCTGGGGCGTTTTGTTCTCTCACCCAAAAGATTACACACCGGTCTGCACGACAGAGCTCGGGATGGCCGCCCGGCTGAAACCAGAATTTGATAGACGCGGCGTCAAGATCATCGGCCTGAGCGTCGATCCGCTCGACTCGCATATCGGATGGGAAAAGGATATCGAGGAAACTCAGGGCCAGCCGGTAAACTTCCCTATGATCGCCGATAGCGATCGCAAGGTTTCGGACCTGTACGACATGATCCACCCGAATGCGAACGACACCTTCACTGTCCGCTCTGTCTACGTGATCGGCCCGGACAAAAAGGTCAAGCTGATGATTACCTACCCGGCGAGCACTGGGCGCAATTTTGACGAGCTTCTTCGCGTTATCGATTCACTGCAGCTGACAGCTGATCACAGCGTCGCAACACCGGTCAACTGGAATGACGGGGATGACTGCATCATCGTTCCTTCGCTGTCTGACGAAGACGCGAAGGCAAAATTCCCGCTCGGATGGACGACCGTTAAACCATACTTGCGGATCACGCCGCAGCCAAATAAGGCCGACAAGGGCGACACGCAAACTGCTTAGTGAAGATCGAAGCAGAAATCGAGGGCACAAGGCACAAGGTCGAGATCATTCGCGACGGCGACCACGTGACGGCCGAGATTGACGGCCGGCGATATGAGGTAGAGGCATCGGAGCCTGAGCCAAACGTTTTTCTGATAAAGCACGAGGGCAAGATCCGCGAAGTTTTTGTGTCGCACCCTGAGAGTTCTGGGCCAGCCGTTGTCACTATCCGCGGCCATCAGGTCCAGGTGGCCCTAATAGATCCCAAACGCCTTCGGGCCTCCACGTCGGCCGCCGAGCACTTCGCCGGTGCCGCCGAAATCAAAACGTCCATGCCAGGAAAAGTGGTGCGTATTCTGGTCGCTGAGGGCGATCAGGTCGCCAAGGGCGATGGCATCATAGTTATTGAGGCTATGAAGATGCAGAACGAATTGAAAGCGCCGAAAGACGGAACCGTGAAGGAGATCCGGTTTGAAGCCGGCCAGACCGTTGCCGCAGGCGCGATCCTGGCGACGATCGAGTAAGCGCTCTAAAGGTGCGAGCCGCAGTATTTGCAGTGCGTGGCGTCAAGATCATGTCCCTCGCCGTGACATTCGGGACATACGTGTGTGGACGCCGGTTTCGAAGCCCGAATCAATTCCCCGGTTACAATTCCGGTCGGAACAGCGATGATCCCATAGCCCATTATCATTACCGCTGACGCAAGCAACTTCCCCAATCCGGTCTTTGGAGAGAGATCGCCGTAACCGACTGTGGTAAGCGTGACGATCGCCCAGTAAATGCTGGTCGGAATGTCAGTGAAACCATTCTCTTCGCCCTCAACCACATACATCAACGACCCAACGACCGTGACGATCGTTATTATCGCGACTACAAAGACGGTGATCTTTCGGCTGCTGGCGCGTAGTGCGGTACTGATGACACGGCTTTCCGAAATATATGAGGTGAGCTTGAGGATGCGAAAGATCCTAAGAAGGCGAAGTATTCGGATGACCAAAAAATACTGGGTTCCGGGAACAAAAAGACTGAGATACGTCGGAAGTATTGCGATCAGATCGACAAGGCCATAGAAGCTTGTCGCATATTTTATCGGCCGCTTAACGGCCATCAGCCGGAGAATGTATTCGAGCGAAAAGAGGATCGTGAAGAACCATTCAGCGATGAAGAGTTCCGGGCCGAAGGTCTGCCTGAGCTCGCGTGAGCTCTCGAGCAGCACTGCGATCACGCTCAGGAGGATAAGCACGATCAGCGTGAGGTCGAAGGCGCGCCCGGCGGGCGTTTCCGCCTCGAACACGATCTCATAGACCCTCCCGCGCCAGGTCGTTTCAGGCTTTTCTTTGACGTCGGACCTCACTTTCCGTTTACTTTTGCTTATAACTGAGAATATTTGCCAACAACCTGAATGCTCCCGGCACCCCGGCCGGAAGCTGGCGAAACATTGAATAGCTGCAATAGATGTAGCTTCCCTTCCCAAGCTTTGCAGCGACAAGCCCACCAGTGTTTTCAGGTTCGCCCGCATCGTGCGATTCGAGCAGGCCGGTATATTCGGGCGCCATCTCGCGGAAATTATAGAGATTGCGTTCCTGCACCCAGCCGGTAAAATCCGCGTTAGTTATCTTGTTTGGAAAAGTGAAGATCGGATGGGATGGGTCTACGATCCGGACCGCGGCCGTTTCATCCGCGACGCGCGGGCCCATCTGTGTTGGAAATGGCGTTAGTCCGGCCCCTGGCTGGGCATAGGCAGGCAACTGATACTGGACGATGAGAGTGCCTCCGCTGCGGGCGAAATCCAGCAGGCGCTGGTTGTTCGCAACCACATCGGGGCGCACCTGGTATGCACGAATGCCAACGACTATCGTATCAAACATGGAAAGATCGCCGCTGGCCAACTCACTCTCCGAGATCATTTCAAGGTTAAACCCCATCTGTCTGATGGCCTCGGGTACCCGGTCGCCGCTTCCGGCGATATATCCGACCTTGACAGGCGCGGTCTTTAGATCAATGACGGCCACTTCGACCGATGCACGCCGGTAGGATCGGTGGGTTTGAATGTGCGGGTAGGCGATTTCGTGCATTGTTAATGAGGCCAACGCCTCGCCGACCATCGCACCGCCCGATATCTGATAGCTGCCGGGTTTGGTGCCGGGTGGAATAGTCACATCGAACGAGACAACTGTCTTCTCTCCTTTTCGCGTTAGGCTGAAGGTCTTCGACGAGGTCGTGTGCCGCCATTCCGGACTGGTATTGATATTGAGCGATGCCACGCCGTTAACAGGCTGTTTCGAGTGGTTCGTGATCGTCATGACCAGCTTTCGCGCCTGAGCTTTCGCAGAGTAAGGCACGATCATCAGCGCATCGTCCATCTCGACGGTAACTGACGGCACAATGTTGACATTGCGCCGGATCTCTCCGCGAACGTCATCGGCAAAGCGAAACGCTAGCGGCTGTGTAAAGGTCATCTCGGTGCCCGCGACCTCGACCGTGACTAGGACCGCAGGCGTATTTGGCTCAAACGGCCAAGTAGGGGAGCGCGCAAATGTCCATCGAAACATATCGCCGTCACGCTGTTCGCGGAGCCAATAAGGCTGCGTTGGCTGCGAGTCACGAGGCGCCGTTGCATTAAAGAACGCACTGGCGGCGCTCACCTCGCGTGCGACGAATGCGGGATTGTTTGTACGAGGCGCCTCGGCGGCCGCGACAGTCCACCCGGGTGCGACCAGCGCGATACCTTTGATCTTTACCAGATCAGTAAAGGGGGTAAACACTTTTGCTCCGACCTGGATCGTTTCTCCCGGCGTTATCGTCTCGGAATCGGCAAGCGTGTCGATCTGCAGCCCGGCAGCATGCTGGATCGCATCTAATACTTCATCTTTTTTTGTGATCAAAAATCGCCGTTCGGCAGGAGAGCTCGTGGCCCAGGCGCTGTCCATCGCCGCATACGCCCGGGAGAGGTCGGGAAGAAGTTTTTCGGGAGCCGCGGCTTCAAATTTTGTTAGGATCTCCTGTATCGTCTTTTGCAGATCGTCCGACTTGCTAAGACCGGAGCCGAGCGATGTATTCAGCCCCTCGAAAATGCGTGTTTCCTTGGCCTCGGTTCCCTGCAAATTGAGACTTGAAAATTGGTCGCCCCGGAGTTCAAGAACGCCTTGCTCCTGTGACTTGTGCTGGCTTCGAGCTTCCATCGCTATCTCGAAATAAGATCGGCCGAGGAGCGGATCGTATTTCCCGACATTTATCCGGAGGCGCGGTTCACCTTGCCCGCGATGACGAACGTAAAATTTCCTGACCTGCCACGCCATGCCCGTCTCGACGCATTGCGAAGCATCTGCTGCGGCCTTGACGGCAAGGGGCGAAATAAAACCAGCGAATTGATGTTGGCCATGGCCGTCGGCGGTGGTACCCGAGAACTGCGAAACCACTACCAAGGGGCGGAAATCGCGGATGACACGAACGACATCGCACAGGATCACCTTTTCATCCCATTTTGACTTGGCCTCAGCGAGCGTCTTTGAAAACCCATAGTCGTATGCCCGAGTAAAATACTGCTCGGCGCCGTCTAACTTGCGTGCCTGGAGCAACTCCTCCGTGCGGATCAGGCCAAGGGCCTCGCCTAGCTCCGGGCCGATAATGTTCTGCCCGCCGTCGCCGCGCGTAAGGGAGAGGTATGCGGTGCGCGCGTTCTCGCCGCGTGCGAGATAGGCTAACAGGGCGGTGTCCTCGTCGTCGGGGTGAGCTCCGACCATCAGGACGCTCGCAGAGGTGTTGAGCCGCTTCAACATCTGCATCAATCCCACGGCTCCACGGTCGTAAACAGGGCGAACCTGGCCGGAAACAGTCAACCGCAGAGAGGCAGAGACACAAAGAAGCAACAGCAGAAGTACCGTGTTGATCCTAGCGGACGATCGAAGGCGTGGTGGCATAGTTCAATATTCTAGTAACTCTGGGTCTTTGTGTCTTTGTGATGAACATCGTCACGGTTCGTCAGACTGATCAGATACCCGAAAAAGACGGTCACAAGGCATCCAATGACGTTAAACCACAGAAACTCGATGTTTGTATAATTACTGGCTATCCACACAGATGTGATGCCAAAGAGCAGCCCAAAAAATGCTCCACGCGACGTGGCCCTCTTCACGGCAAACGCCAATACAAAAACACCGAGCAGCGAACCATAAAAGAAAGAGCCGAACTTATTCACCACTTCGATCAACGAGCCGAGGTTTGTCGCAAAGATCGCGACAATACAAGCAAAAACACCCCAAATAAAGGTCGAGATACGTCCGACCGCAACGTAATGCGAGTCAGTGGCCTCGGGCTTGTATAGGCGGCGATAAAAGTCGATGGTCGTCGCGGTGGCGAGAGCGTTCAATTCTGCCGATATGGACGACATTGCGGCCGCGAAAATCGCCGCGATAAGCAAGCCAATAACGCCGATCGGCATATTTTCGAGGACGAACGTCGGAAACACATAATTGATATCGTTGAACGTCGGGTTGCTGGTTGCTCGGACAAAGTTTATCGCTTCCTTTCGGCTCTCATTGAACTGCTTGTCCGCATCGACGTACAGCTGCCGAGCCTGGGGGTCTTCAGAAAAACCTGATGCCGCGTCGCGCCGTGCTGTGTGGGCTGCACCGTAGCGATCCTGGATCGCCTTGAACTCCTCCGTTTGTTCCGCCTTCGCGATCTCCGCTCGATTAAAAACGATGGGCGGCGCCGTGAACTGATAAAAGATGAATACCATGATGCCGATAAGCAAGATGCCGAACTGCATCGGTATCTTGAGAAACGCACTCATCAGCAGCGACGTTCGTCCCTGATCGATCGATTTTGCCGTCAGAAACCGCTGAACCTGGCTTTGGTCACAGCCGAAGTAACCGAGCATAAGAAACAAGCCGCCAATCAGGCCGGACCAGATCGTATATTTCTCAGTCAGGTCAAATCGTGTATCGACCATCTCTAGCTTGCCCAAACTGCCCGCGAGGTGCAGCCCGTCGGCTAAGGTGACACCCGCGGGGAAGCTCCAGAGAATTACCAGAAAGCAAACACCGAGCCCGAAAAAGATCACGATCATCTGCTTGACGTCCGTCCAGGTGACTGCCTGCACGCCACCGAAAACCGTGTAGATCGTCGTCGAGAGGCCGATGGCAAAGATCGTTGCGATCAGATTCCAGCCAAATACAATTGAAAGAACGATCGACGGAGCGGAAATGATAGTGCCGACGCCGAGACCGCGAGAGATCAGGAAAAAGAAGCTGGTCAGCG